>JALZKK010000243.1 GCA_030859285.1 Acidobacteriota bacterium
CGGCTACTCTTTCGGGCGCGGTCAGCAACTCTCGCCGGAAGCCTTGTCCGCCTCGCCCGCGCAAATTTTCCAGAACGGATTTTTCCAGACCGCCGCCGCACAACTCGACGCCAACCTCGATACCGGCACGCGCATCCGCACGGTGCTGCGCTTCTCGCCGCAGGCCGCCGTTTTCGCCATCGATCCGTTCGCCGGTGAACTCGCAGTCTTTGATCCGTCCTTGAGCATCCTTGTCACCCAAGACCTGCCAACGTTTGGCTTGCCCGTCCAAGCCGAAGCCGTGATCGACGCGCGCAATCTGCTCGACGCGCAGACGAGCGTGGACGACGGCGAGACGCTGCTGCTGCTCGGATCGACCCGCCGGATGGTGCGCGGCGGTATCTCCGTGAGGTTCTGACGGAAGGCACAAGGCAAGAGGCAAAAGGCAAAAGTGAAAGACAGCGCGCCTGTCACTCGCTTTTGCCTTTCGGCTTTTGCGGGGCGATCTAAAAGTGCGTAGAGTTTTCCAAAATCTCGGATAAATCTGAAATCTTGGATGGAGTTGATTGAAATCTGCATCAGGCTATGAGCCTTCACGTTTCGGGTTCGGGTGGAAAACTCCCGGTTGTAAAGGCGATCCGTCGGCGAGACTTGAAGAAGCCACGCTTGCGGAAAGGCGGTGACCGCTCGCCACAGGGTGGAACATTAGTTGCCTTTATTTTGTCGGTTTAGGGCGCGAAAGGAGCGTCCGTAAAGTGCGGTGAATAGATCAGTGCTGACAACGTGGACTTGGGCGCTCTTGATCGCGGCAGCTTTGCTCGTCGCGGCGGGCGCGCTTAATTTCGCGCAGCGACTGACGTATGTGCCGCCTTTGACTGACGGCGTTCAATGGACGAAGGAAGGAAATAGTATTGTCGCCCACGCCGTTGCGCCCGACACGGCGGCCAGTCGCGGCGGACTTTTCGGCATCCTGCCCGGCGATAAACTGATCGCCATTAGCCTCGACGAGACGCACGATGAGCCGGTCGTTTCGACCTCCGATGTGCAAATTTATCTCGAAGAGGCAGGCAAAGGCAGCAGCCATTTGCGCTATCTGATCGAGCGCCCGTCTGCGATAGCTGCCGATCCGAATTACTATTATGTCTCGCTCGATAATTTAACGCATGTCTCTTCGCGCACGACGCGCGACTATTACATCAATTTCATCGGCATCGTTTATCTGCTCGTCGGCTTCTTCGTTCTCTTCAAGCAAGGCGGGCGCGCGCCCTTCGTGCTGCACTTCACGACGCTGTGCCTCGTCGCCTTCGTCTTCCACTTTTACAAACCGACCGGCTCTTACGAAGACCTCGATCAATCCATCGCATTTCTCGACGATGCGGCGCTCATCCTGTTCGCGCCGCTCTTCCTGCACTTCTGCGCGATCTATCCGGTGCGCCGCCATCTGTTCGAGGGGCGGCGTCGCCCACTCGCCGCGCTGCTCTACGCGCCCGCCGTTTTGCTGATCGGGTTGACTGGTCTCGTCTATTTTGTTCCGGCTTCACTGCTCGATTTCTCCGACGACTTCATCGGATTGCTCTACCGCTTTGACCTCGCGCACTTAGTCGCCGCGCTCACGGTCGGGGCGGGATTGTTGACTCGCCGGTTGTGGACGACGAAGAGCGCAGTAGTGCGGCAACAGTTGAAGTGGGTCGTGTGGGGATCGGCGCTGGCAATCGCGCCGTTCACGCTGCTTTACGCCGTCGGCTATCTGTTTGGCGACACGGCGGCAGACGCGCCGGGCGCGACGTTGGAACGTTGGCTCGGCAACGCCGCGCTGTTGCTGCTGGTGTTGATTCCGCTGACGTTTGGCAACTCGGTCGTGCGCTATCGTTTGATGGACGTGGACATCGTGGTGCGCCGTGCCGCCGTCTATGCGCTGACGACTTTGACTGTAGCGTTGATGATCGGCGCGGTGGTCTTCGGCGTCGTGCTTTACGGCGTCGGCTTGTATAGCTTCAACGGCGGCGGGAATTTCACGCCCGGCATCGACACGTTGCGCGCGATTGTCGCGGTGGTGGCGATGGCGGCGATTGTGATGAGCGCCGCGCCGCTCAAGAATTTTTTGCAGGAGCGGATCGACCGCATCTTCTACGGCGAGCGTTACGACCTTCGCAACGGCCTCCTTGATTTCGGGCGCACGCTCTCGGCGACGACCACGCTCGATCCGCTCTTGAATGCGCTCGTCAGCCGCTTGCAACAAGTGTTGGGCGTCGAACGGATTGCGATCTTCATTGAAGACGCGCGTTCGGCGTCGGGCTACAAGGTGGTGCGCGCGGTCGGGCTGACGGGCGAATTGATCGTGCCGGCGGATTTTCGGGACATGATCCGCACGCGCTCGGCTGAGGCCGGCATCGTGCGCGCGGACGATCTTGATCTGGCGATGGAGACGAGCGGCTTTGTGCGCCGCGCGCTGCATTATTATGTGCCGTGCGTCGTGCGCGGGCGGATGGTCGCCGTGATCGGCTTGGGCCGTTCGACCGGCGGCGCTTTGCTCACTTCGGAAGACTTGCACATTCTCCGCACCGTATCGGGCTATGTCGCCGTCGCGATTGAAAATAGTTTGCTCTATCAAGAGCAAAAGGCGCGCGCCGCCGAGTTGGAATTGCTGAAAGAGTTTAACGAGTCCATCGTCGAATCGATCAACGTCGGACTGCTCGCCGTCGATCCGGCGGGGCGTGTGACGAGTTGCAACTCGTCGCTCGAAGAATTGCTCGGCGTCTCGCGCGTCGAGGCGGTGGGCTGCGCTGTCGAAGAACTCTTCGCCGAAGATTTTGCGGAGACGCTCCGGCAAATCTTAGGCGGCGAGGGCTGGCAGTTGACCGAACTGCGCCACAAATACAAGCTGCACACGGCGACTCGCGCGGGACGCTCCTTGATCCTGAACATCGCGCTGGCTCCCCTCCGCAACACCGAACACGCGATGCAGGCCGGCGCGTTGCTGGTGCTGGAAGACGTGACCTCGCGCGTCCGCCTCGAAGAGCAGTGGCAGCAACGCGAAAAACTCTCGTCTATCGGTTTGCTCGCGGCGGGCGTCGCGCACGAGATCAACACGCCGCTCACCGGCGTCTCGTCCTACACGCAAATGCTTTTGGGAATGCTTGCCGATACCGATCCGAAACACGCACTACTGCAAAAGATCAATCGCCAGACCGAGCGCGCTACCGGCATCGTCAATAATTTGCTGAACTTCTCGCGCACCGGCAGCGTCACCGACTTCAGCGAGATCGACGTCAATCGCGTCCTCGATCTCACGCTGCAACTCTTAGAGCCGCAACTGCGCCACAGCCAGATCGAGATCGAACACGACTACGCGTCCGCCTTGCCGAAGATTTACGCCAACAGCGGCAAGCTCCAACAAGTCTTCACGAATTTGATCCTCAACGCCCGCGACGCCATCGTTGACGGCGGGCGCATCACGCTCGCAACCGAAGTGAGCGATGAAGACGGCTCCATAATCATTCGCGTCTCAGACACCGGCATCGGCATCGCGCCGGAAAACGTTGCCCGCATTTACGATCCGTTCTTCACCACCAAAGGCGTCGGGCGCGGCACGGGCCTCGGTCTCGCCGTCAGCTACGGCATCGTCCAAGAACACGCCGGACATATCAGTGTCGCCAGCCAGCCCGGTCAAGGCACGACCTTCCGCATCACCCTCCCAATCTCGCAAGGCCGCACGCGCTTGCAAGTCGCCAGCGACTGAAAAGCAGTGATGAGTGACGAGTGATAAGTGACGAGATAAGACAGCAGATTTCTTCTCGCCACTCGTTACTCATCACTGCTTTTCGCACTTGTCACTGTAGTTGAGTCACTGTTTTAATTGAGTCATGGCAAAGAAGGGTTCTGTTCTCGTCGTGGATGACGAGGAGATCATGCGCGACGTGTTGGAGACGCTGCTGGCGGCGGAGGGGTATCGCGTCGATCTGGCGAAGACGGGCGAGGAGGGGTTGGAGGCTTACGGGCGGCGCGCTTTTGATGTGGTGCTGCTCGACGTGTCGATGCCGGGGATGGGCGGCTTGCGTGCGCTCGAAGAGTTTTTGAAGATTGATCCTGATGCGGTAGTCGTGATGATTACGGCTTTCGCCACTTTTGACACGGCGATTGCGGCGTGGGAGCGCGGGGCGTTTGGGTGCATTCGCAAGCCGTTTCAGAACGAGCAGGTCACGCAGACCATTGCCAACGGCATCAAGCGACGGCGCAAAGACGAAGAGCGGCAGACGCTCAGGCGTGCGATGAGCCGGAGCGTCAGTCGCGGCGAGATCGTCGGGCGCTCGGAGCGGATGCAAACGATCTTTCAACTCGTCGAACAGGTCGCGCCCGCGCGCTCGACTGTGCTAATCATGGGCGAGAGCGGGACAGGCAAGGAGTTGATCGCGAAAGCGATTCATGAAAATAGCCTGCGCGCGGGGAAAAATTTCGTCACCGTTAATTCGTCGAACATTCCTTCGGAG
>JALZKK010000306.1 GCA_030859285.1 Acidobacteriota bacterium
GATGACGATGACAGCCATCGGCTTGCCGCTGTTGTGCGTCTTCATCTCGGAATTCTTGGCGATGCGCGGCGCGTTCGAGGCCAATCCGTGGTGGGCGGCGTGGGCCGCGCTCGGCATTATCCTCAACGCGGGCTACATGCTCTGGCTCTATCAACGCATGTTCTTCGGCCATGTCGAAAACCCGAAGAACCAAGACCTGCCCGACATGTCCGGGCGCGAGTGGGCCTACATGCTGCCGCTCGTCGTCCTCTCGCTCTGGATCGGCATCTATCCGAAGCCGTTCATCGACTACATCCAACGCCCCGTCAACGCAGTCGTTCGCCAAGTCCGCCCAAATTATCCGATTCCGGGAATGCCAACAGTGCCGACGGTGGCGAAAAATAAATGATGAACGATGAATGCGAAATGATGAATGAGATGTAGGCCGTCCTTTTCATTCATCATTCCGCATTCATCATTTGATTTTTATGTTTCTTCTTCAAGCCAACACCGCCGAACTGTTCAGCGCGCGCGATCTGTTGTTGATCGCGCCGGAGTTGATCGTGACCTTGTGCGCGTGCGTCGCGCTGGTGATGGAGGTCGTGCTGCCGTACCGGAAGAGCCGGTGGGCGGGCTATTTCGCGCTCATTGGCCTCGCGCTGGCCGCCGTCTCGCTGTTCGTGCTGTGGCAGGTGAATCACACGCGCTTTCCGCTCGAAGGTTTTTATGGAACGGTGCGGATCGATGGGTTCGCCATCGTGTTCAAGACGATCTTTTTGTTGGCGGCGGCGTTGACGGTGGCGATCTCTCTGCGGTATCTGGACGTGGAGGGCGAGCAGCGCGGCGAGTATTACGCGCTCGTTCTGTTCGCCACAGTGGGGATGATGTTTCTGGCGTGCGGCTACGATCTGATCGTGCTGTACATCAGCCTTGAGTTGATGGCGCTGACATTTTACGTGCTGGTCTCCTACACGAAGCGCGAGCGGCGGACGAATGAGGCCGGGATGAAATACTTCCTGCTCGGCGCGTTCTCGTCGGGGATTCTACTTTACGGAATGTCGCTGTTGTTCGGCATCGCGGGTTCGACTAACTTGGGCGACATCGCGGTGAGCGTCAATCAGGCTTTGAACACTGCGACAGGTGAAGAAGCGACATCCGTGATCTTACCGTTGCGACCGCTGTTGTTGCTTGGCATGATCGCTTTGGCCGCCGGGCTGTTCTTTAAGATCGCTGCTGTGCCATTTCACATGTGGGCCCCGGACGCCTACGAGGGCGCGCCGACTTCCGTCACCGCTTTCCTCTCAACCGGATCGAAAGCCGCGAGTTTTGCGCTCTTCGCGCGGCTTTTTATGGAAGCCCTCGCCGGGATGCGCGCGGATTGGTCCCCTCTGCTCGGACTTGTCGCCGCGATCACGATCCTCGTCGGCAACTGGGCGGCGGTAACGCAGACGAACGCGAAGCGTCTGCTGGCCTATTCTTCAATTTCAAACGCGGGATATTTGCTGCTCGGTATTATTGCCGGGAATCAATACGGCTACATCGGACTCGTCATCTATTTGTTCGTCTATACACTGATGAACATCGGCGCGTTCGGCGTGATCATCAGTATGCGGCGGCGTGGAATTATCGGCGACGGCGTTGACGATCTGACGGGGCTGGCGGCGCACTCTCCGGGCCTCGCGTTGATGATGGCGATTTTCATGCTCTCGCTCGGCGGGCTGCCGATCACGGGCGGCTTCATCGGCAAGTATTTTCTCTTCGGCGGGTTGTTGCAGCGTTACGATGTGGAGGAGAAAAGCTGGCTCCTCTGGCTCGCGATTTGGGCGATCCTTAACACGGTCGTCTCGTTCTATTATTACGTGCGCTTCATCCGCGTCATGTACTTGAGCGACTCTCTGCCGGGCGAGCGACCGCCGACGCTCTCGCCCGCGTTGCGCGCCGCGCTCGTCGTGTCCGTGATCGGCATCATTTTCATCGGCGTGTATCCGCAGCCGTTCATCAACATGGCGCAGGCTTTGATCTCCACTCTAGCGACGGCGAGCGGCGCGGTCGCACTACGCTGAGAATTTATTAAAATCGTTTCGTTGGTATAACGGCGACGCCGCATTGCATCATTGCATCTGTGATGCCGCGTCGCCTAAGTTTTTTATGTGGGTCTTTTATTTCTTCGGCGCGCTGCTTGTCTGGCAAGGAGTCGTTTCTTTGCTTGGCGGCTGGCGTTATTGGCTGTACTACCGGCGCGAGATGGCGCGACCGCCCGCTGAGTTCACGCCGCGCGCGTCGGTGATTGTGCCGTGTCGCGGCGTCGATCAAGGATTGCGCGAGAATTTTTCGGCGATCTTCGGGCAGAATTACCCGGAGTTTGAAATCGTTTTCGTCGCCGATCATGCGGATGATCCGGCACTGAAGATTGTTGAGGAGGCGAGGCTGGTTTGGGAGAATGTGCGGCCACCGTCCACGCGCGTCATTATCGCGGGCGCGGCGATTGATAGCGGACAGAAAGTTCACAACTTGATCGCCGCCGTGCAAGCGACCGATCCGGCGAGCGAAGTGTTAGTGTTCGTGGACACGGACGCGCGCCCGCACACTGATTGGCTGAGAGCGCTCGTCGCGCCGTTGGTTGATGAAAGCGTCGGGGCCGCGACGGGCTATCGCTGGTTCGTACCGGTTAGGGGCGGACTCAGTTCGCATTTGCGTGCGGTGTGGAACGCTTCGATTGCGTCGGCTTTGGGCGAGCGGCGTGAACGAAATTTTTGCTGGGGCGGTTCGACTGCGATCCGCCACAAGACATTCGAGAAACTTGAAATGCTCGAACGCTGGCGCGGCACGCTCTCAGACGATTTTGCTTTGACCAACGCGCTGCAAGCGGCAAACTTACCCGTTCATTTCGTGCCGCAATGCTTGACCGCTTCGTTTGAGGATTGCACTTTCGGCGAGTTGCTTAAGTTCACCACGCGGCAGGTTAAGATCACGCGCGTCTATGCGCCGCATTTGTGGAAGTTCGTGTTGGCCGGGAACCTGCTTTTCGTCACAACTTTCTTTGGCGGCCTCGCGCTCGTCATCTCTCGCGCTGGGCGTGGTGAGTCCTTTGCCATCTCGCTCTCAATCCTCGTCACGATCTTTTTGCTGGGCGTCGGGAAAGCGTTCTTGCGTCTGCGTGCGGTGTCGCAAGTCTTGACGCCGGGCGGCGTGCGCTTGAGCGCGGCGCATTACTTGGCGCATCTGACCTTGTGGCCGCTGACTGCTGCGCTTTATTTGTACAACGCCATCGCCGCCGGCTTCTCGCGGCGCATTACTTGGCGAGGGATTACTTATGAACTCCAATCGCCGACGCAAACCAACATTGTTTCCATCTCACATCTGACCGACAACATGACGGAGTGCGAGCGCCTCCGCTGATCCGCCATCGTTTGTTATCGGCTTCCGATTTCGAGTAACGCGCTGACCATATCGTTTATTCATCGCCCGCGATGGTGTTCAGCCTCAAAGCGCGCAGACGCCGATTCTTCACAAAACGACTGAAAAACTAAGTCTCAGCGAATGTGTTCGTTGGCTCCGGTCTGTGGCACGGGGCTTGAAGTAGAGAGGGTGCGGCGTTTTGAGTTAATCAGCGACCGTATTTTGAGAGACTCGTTGCGAAGGGGAGAGCGCGGCGAGTCTCTCATAATTCATTTCACCAGCAACCACACAAAGCAAGGGAGTTTTTCCATCATGAAAAGAGCGTTGGCAACTGTAGTATGCCTCTTCGTCTTGATGGCAGCGACGGCCCCGATGGCTGCGGCGCAAGGCCGCTCGCGTTTCGGGCGCAAGGCGCGCACTGCCGCGATCATCGGCGGCGGCGCACTCGCCGGAGCTGTCGTCGCCGGCAAAAAGGGAGCCGCCATCGGAGCGGGTTCGGGCGCGCTGTATGCGATGAACCGTCGCGCGGCGCAGCGTAATTTCAGCTCGCGCAATCGCCGGATCGGGACGGTCTTGGGCGGCACGGCATTGGGCGCGGGACTCGGCGCGGCTGTCGGCGGCAAGCGAGCCGCTGCGGTCGGCGCGCTCGCCGGAGCCGGTGGTTCTTACATCTATACCAAGAAGAGCCGCCGATATCCGCGTCGTTACTAAAATACAAGTCGGCAAGAGCTGGCGG
>JALZKK010000308.1 GCA_030859285.1 Acidobacteriota bacterium
GGCCGCTGCCGCCGCCCGCTCCTTGCCCCTGTGGGTCTTCGCGCGCCAGCACATCGCCGACTTTCGTTTTGCCGTCGCCCTGCCCGACGTGCTTGCGCTTGCGATAATCAAAACGAAACTTGTACTCATCAAGCGAGCGGATCGGGACTTTAACACTGCGCTTGCCGTCCGAAAGAATAATCGACTCATTCGACACAATCGAGCCGAGATTCTTGCGGATCGCTTCCTTAACACGCTCCTTGTGCCGCTCTTGATCGATGATGCCTTTGCGCTGCAAAGACCAGTCATTGCGCTGAATCGACATCGCTTGTAAAACCTCGTAAGTAGGATTCAGGAGTTAGGATTCAGGATTCAGGTTGAAATGCAAATCCCAAAGCGCAAACTTGAACCTCCGAATTCTAACCCTGAATCCTGAATCCTAACTCCTGAATCCTATCTGCCCGACAGAACTCCGTGACCAGCGAGACGAACTCCGCGGGCCTTTCCTCTTGCGGTAGATGCCCGCTGTTGGGGAAGACGAAGAGGCGCGAGTGCGGGATCAACTCGTGGAGGCGTTCGCCGTTCTTGAGCGGTACGGAGTTATCTTGCCCGCCCCAAATGAGCAGGGTCGGCTGCTTGATCCGCGCCGCTTCAGTTTCGATGCGCGCCGCGCTCCAACGGCGCAGAGTTGTCAGAATCGCGCGATGCGTGCTTGATGCGCGCAACGGCCCATGATGCGCCGCCATCCGCGCTTCGTCGAGCAAGTGGCCGTTGTTGGCGGCATAGACTTTCTTCATCCGCCGCTTCACTAATTGACGAATGTCGATCATGACCGGCGACAAGAGATCGCCCATCAGCGGCGCGGCAGCCAGACGCAAGAGCGGCATTCGCTTCACGTCGTCATTTGACACCGCCGCGACCAACACCAGCCGCTCAACACGCTCCGGGTAATCCAGCGCGCACACTGCCGACACCGCGCCGCCGTAAGAACTACCGATGAACGTCGCGCTGTCAATGCCCAACTCGTCCATCAACCCGACGATCATGCGCGCTTGCGCCTCGATGGTGTACTCGCCGTCTTTTGGTTTCCCCGTGAAACCGAATCCGACCAGATCGGGCGCAACGACGTGAAAACCTTCATCGGCGAGCGGCAGCAACACATCGCTCCACACGAAATTAGAAGCGCAGAAGCCGTGAATCAACAACAGCGTCGGATTGCCGGCGTCGCCCGCTTCTTGCACATGCACGCGCACGCCTTCGATTTCCACGAAGCGCGACTTATCCGCATGCGGCAAGCGCGGCGCGTGCGCCTCCCACTCGACATCACGCGGGCGCGTCAACAACTTCACTGCCAACGCCGCGCCGGCCAACCCGTATGCCCCTGCGATCCAGTAACGTTTTTTCATTCTGAGCTATCAGCCGTCAGCCACACGCGCTGTAAATTAAATCGTGCCAAGCAAAAAGCCCGCGCTCTCCAACTGGAAGGCGCGGGCTTGACCTTTCTCATCTGCCTGATCCCAGCGCGCCGCCCGCGCAGGCCTTCAACGCGAGAGCAGCGTGCCGACGTAGGTCAGCAACTCGTTGGCGCAGACCGGGCAGTAGCCGTGATCTTTGACGAGCCGATCCACTACTTCGTTGATGCGGCGGAGTTGATCCGGGTCGGGCGTCTTGACTGAAGTCGTGATCTTCACCACGTCTTTCAAGTCGGCAAAGATTTTCTTTTCAATTGCTTCCTTCAAACGCTCGTGCGAAGTGTACTCGAACGCCTTGCCCTTGCGCGCATAGGAAGAGATGCGAATAAGAATCTCTTGCCGGAAAGTGTTCTTCGCGTTTTCCGAGACGCCGATCTGTTCTTCGATGGAGCGCATCAGCGATTCATCAGGATCGATTTCCTCTTCGGTGATCGGGTCTTTGATGCGTTCCTTGTTGCAATAAGACTCGACGTTATCTAAGTAGTTATTGCAGAAGGTGCGCGCCATCTCCTCGAACGAATAGACAAAGGCGCGCTGCACCTCGATCTTCGCCATCTCGTCGTACTCTTTGCGCGCCGCCGAGATCAAATTCAAATACCGCTCGCGCTGCTCTGAAGTGATCCCGGTGTGCTGCTCGAAGCCGTCCTTGATCGCGCGCAGCGCGTCAATCGGGTTGATGCAGGTCACGCCGTCGCGCACGAGCGCCGACGACAAACGGTTGATCACGTAGCGCGGGCTGATGCCGTCCATCCCCTCGCGGATTGTCTCCTCTTTGAGTTCGCGCACGTCCTTCGATTTGTAGCCCTCGACATCTTCGCCGTCGTAGAGCTTCATCTTCTTGGCGACATCCACATTAGCCCGGCGCGGTTCTTCAAGGCGCGTCATCACAGCGAACATCGCCGCGACGCGCAGAGTGTTCGGCGCGATGTGGACATTGCGGAGCGCTTCGGACTGCTTCAGCAGCTTGTCGTAAATCTTCTCTTCCTGTGAGACGCGCAAGTTGTACGGCACGCGCACGAGGATGATGCGATCCTGCAAGGCTTCGGACTTGCGATTGCCGGCGAATGAAACGTATTCGTTCTCGTTAGTGTGCGACAAAATCACTTCGTCGGCGTAGAGCATCGCAAAGCGGCCTGTCTTGATGTTCTGTTCCTGCGACAGTGTGAGCAGGCTGTACAAGAACTTTTCATCGACCTTCAACATTTCGATAAATTCCATCACGCCGCGATTGGCGATGTTGAGTTCGCCATCGAACCGATAAGCGCGCGGATCACTCTCAACACCGACTTCGCCGATGGTCGAGAGATCAATTGAACCGGTCAATTCGGTAATATCTTGTGACTTGGGATCCGACGGCGCAAATGTGCCGATGCCGACGCGGTCTTTCTCGGAGAAGACGATGCGGCGCACGAGAACGTCTTCGTGCCGCCCGTGATATGTGTGTTCGAGCGCATAGCGGCACTGCGGGCAGAGATCGCCTTCGATATAAATGCCGTAATGCTTTTCGATTTCGGGCCGGAGTTGGTGCGGGATCAAGTGCAGCGGTTCTTCGTGCATCGGGCAGTCTTTGATCGCATAGACCGCGCCGCGCTCCGTGCGTGTCCACTCTTCGAGGCCGCGCTTGAGCATCGTTACGATGGTGGATTTGCCGCCGCCGACTGGTCCCATCAAAAGCAGAATGCGCTTGCGGACTTCGAGGCGCTGCGCCGCCGATTTGAAATACTCGACGATCCGTGCGAGCGGCTCTTCGATGCCGAACAACTCGTCGGCGAAAAATTTGTAGCGGGTAAGCTCGTCGCGCCGGCCTTCGTTGAGCTTCTCGACGCCGGGCGCGTGGATCATGTCGTTGACGCGCGCGTGCGATAGCTCGGCCAGTTTGGGGTTCTGTGCGACCAACTCGAAGTAGTCGCGGAAAGTGCCTTCCCAGTGCAGCGCCTGATGCTCGCGGCGCAAGGATTCGAGCCGCTCGCTGATATTAAAGCTCTGATTGCTATCCTGCTCTTGCATCGCCTTTTGTACCTCTTAAACGGCTTCGCGCGCTTCGGACAGCGTGTGGAGAATCACGCCCTCTGTTTGGCGGCGGACTCATTTGCGCCAAATGGCGACGGTGAGTGCGCCTTAATTTGGAACTGACTCGATGCGCGCTGCTGCGGCGCTCGCGCGGTAGATGCGCCTCATCGCGCCTTCGAGTCTCTTCCACCTTCTAACTCTGACGTATCAAAGGAAAGCGACCGGCCAAACACTTTTTTGACGAAGCCCTCGACCCTCGCTTCCATGCCAAGTATAACACAGCGCCGCCGGAGAAAATTCAACACTTATTTTTCTTCAGTCAGCAACATTACGCGTGGACGCAGTTGCTGGTTTGCAGCGTCATAAACTCCGATGGCGATCAATTGTCCCTCCGCGTCGTGCAGCCGGACATACTCGTCGTCCGCTAACGCGCCCGACTCATCGACGCGCACCGCCGCACCATGCCGCGCCCGCCGCGCTTGCCCGACCGTTAGATGCGCCGCAGGCATCTCCGGGAGCGCTACTTCTAAAGAAAGCAATAACTCGCCGGCCTTCCCAATTTCCGCTGCCGCGCTTAACTGATCGAGCGTGACCGATTGTTCAAGGCCGAACGCCCCGGCGCGCGTGCGGCGCAAAGCCGACAAGTGCGCGCCCACGCCGAGCCGCGCGCCCAAGTCTTCGGCCAGCACACGAATATATGTGCCAGCCGAACACACGGCGCGAATTTTCAGATCACAAGTTCCATCCGCGTTCTGTTTGAGCCAACGCCCATCAACATTTTCGATAGCCGCCAACTCATGCACGAAGACCCGCGTCGGCTTTCGCTCAATCTCGATGCCCTGCCGCGCTAACTCGTAAAGTTTTCGCCCCTGCACCTTCTTCGCTGAATACATCGGCGGCATTTGCTCGATCTCTCCGCGCAAGCTGTCCAACGCCGCTTCAATTTCATCTCTCTGCCATGCGGGGCAAGAACTGAATCCTCCTCTGAACTCTGCGCGCGGCGCTCCCGTCAAGTCGCCCGTCTCCGTCGCATAGCCGAAGCGCACCGTCGCTTCGTACTCTTTCACCGCGCCCGACAAAAACTGCGCCAGCCGCGTTGCCCGCCCGATGAGCAGGATCAGCACACCGGTCGCGAACGGATCGAGCGTCCCCGTATGCCCGATCCGCCGCTCACGCAACACGCGCCGCGCCCGCGCCACCACATCATGCGAAGTCCACTCTGCCGGCTTGTCGATAATTAAAAGGCCATCCATGAGATAAATTTTTCGATTTTTGATTTGCGATTTGAAATCTGTGATCTCAAATTTGAGATTTGAGATTTCAAATGGAGACATCGACGTGGTGCAGCCCCCCTAGCGGCAAACGGCGTGAGGGCGCGCAATCAAAAATCGCAAATCAAAAATTCCTTCCCTCTCGTGTTAGAGTAAGATTAACTTATGCGGCGGCCAAAGCGTGCAAGCAATGAGAGACAGTTGAACGAAGCGGAGGAGCGTCCGGTGCGTGCGCTCGATCCGGAGAAAGCGCGGGCGCGGACGTTGCAGCGCGCGGTGAAGTTGCTCGCCGCCAAGCCGCGCTCGGTCGCGGAACTGCGCGAGCGTTTATTGGAAAAGGCTTGGACGGATGAGGGGGCGGTGGAGTACGCGCTAGCGAAGTTACAGGAGTACGGCTATCTCGATGATGAGCAGTTCGCGTTGGGCTATGCCGCCGCGCGCATCCGGCAAAAACCAATCGGACGCCGACGCCTCGCGCGCGATTTGCAAATGAAGAAACTGCCGCGCGAGACCACCGAACAAGCGCTCGAACAGGTTTACAGCGAGACGCCTGAAGAACAATTAATCGAGCAAGCCATCGCCAAGCGCATCCACCTGCGCGGGCGGCCCACGAACCGGCAGGAGAGCAAAAGCCTCTTTGATCACTTGCTCCGTCGCGGCTTCAGCTACGCTCTCATCATCAACAAAGTGCGCGCCCTCTCCGCAACGACTTTTGATGAGGATGATGCTGATCTGCCGTCAGAGTAATGTGCTGCAAAGAAGTCGCGCCGCCTTTGACCTCGCCTGATTTCCCGCCATTTCGCCAGCCTACATGCTACATGCTAGACTCAAGATAAGGAGTTAAGCAGTCAGCGTTCAGCCTTCAGCGGTCAAATTTGACTGGCCTCTGACCTCTGACCTCTGACCTCTGTTCTGTTATGACTGGAAACGAAATTCGCGAGATTTTTCTGAAATACTTCGAGCGGCAAGGGCATGTGCGCGTCGCTTCAAGTCCGTTGCTGCCCGCTAATGATCCGACGTTGTTGTTTGCCAACGCCGGGATGAATCAGTTCAAGGACGTGTTCACCGGCGAGGAAAAACGCGATTATGCGCGCGCCGCTTCGTCGCAAAAATGCCTGCGCGCGGGCGGGAAGCACAACGACTTGGACGACGTGGGCGACAAGACGCACCACACGTTCTTCGAGATGCTCGGCAACTTTTCGTTTGGCGATTATTTCAAGCGTGATGCGATCCGTTACGCGCTTGATCTGCTATTGGACGAGTACGGAATGCCGTTGGAACGCCTGTGGTTCACCGTTTATAAAACGGATGATGAGGCGGCGCAGCTTTGGGAAGAAGCGGGCGTGCTGCCTGAGCACATCTTGCGTTTTGGCGAGAAGGATAATTTTTGGCAGATGGGCGACACTGGCCCTTGCGGGCCGTGCAGCGAGATTCATTTCTATCAGGGCGAGAATCCAAGCGATCCCGAATTCAATCGCGCCGAGTATGTGAATCGAGACGGCAGCCCGACGGTCGAGATTTGGAATCTCGTCTTCATGCAGTTCGAGCGCGACAAGGAAGGCAACCTCACGCCGTTGCCAAAGCCTTCGGTCGATACGGGCGCGGGGCTAGAGCGCGTGACCGCCGTGCTGCAAGGCGCGGAGAATAATTACGACACAGACCTCTTGCGTCCCATCGTCGATTTCGTCGCGCAGCTTTCCGATCAGCCTTACGAGCCAAAGACACCGCAGGGCTTTGCGATGCGCGTCATCACAGATCACGCGCGCGCCACCGCCTTCGCCATCGCCGACGGCATCCTGCCCGGCAACGAAGGGCGCAATTATGTCCTGCGTAAAATCATGCGCCGCGCCATCTATCACGGGCGGCACGCGCTGGGGCTTGAAGATTTGTTCTTCTACAAAGTGACGGACTTCGTCTGCGAATTGATGCGCGGCGCATATCCGGAACTTGAAGCTTCGCGCGAGTTCATCGAACGGATGGTGAAGCTCGAAGAGAGCCGCTTCGCTTCGACGCTGACGGTCGGCTTGCAGAAACTCGACGGGCTGTTCGCAACAACGGAAGCGGGCGCGATGCCGGAATACAAAGAACTTGCGCGCCTCTACGACACGTTCGGCACGCCGCGCGATCTGATCCGCGTCGGGATGGAAGAACGCGGTTTCAAGCTCAACGAAGATGAATTCAACGAACGCTTTGACATGGCGCTCAAAGAGATACAGCGTGCGAGCATCCGTCATCCAGCGGCCTATCGAACAGACTTCCCGCCTGTTTACGAGAGGCTTAATCGTAGTTTCGACGGCACTGAGTTCCTCGGATATGAGACGACTCGTGTAGAAGGAGTTGGAATTGTCACGCTGATCAAGGAAGGCGAGGAGGTAAAAACCTTAAACGAGGGGGAAGAAGGCGAAGTCATTCTATGGAAGACGCCTTTTTACGCTGAGGCGGGCGGGCAAGTAGGTGACACTGGAACTTTACGGACAGCCAACGCTTACTTGACTGTGAACGACACCGTCCGAATTGTCCCCAACTTCACCACTCACCGCGTAACTGTCAATCATGGCACCTTGCGCTTTAATGATGATGACGTCATCGCGCACGTTAATGAAGAGGCGCGCGACGCGACTCGGCGCAATCACACGGCCACGCACTTAATGCACGCCGCGCTGCGCGAAGTGTTAGGCGCGCACGTCAAGCAGGCCGGGTCGGTCGTTGCGCCGAATTATTTGCGCTTCGATTTCACGCATTTCCAGCCGCTGACGCGCGAAGAGGCGGCGGAGATCGAACGGCTAGTCAACTACCAAATTCTGCGAAACGAGCCGGTGCAGACTGACATTCTCTCGCTCGACGAGGCGATGAAGTCCGGCGCGATGGCTTTGTTCGGCGAGAAGTACGCGGAGCGCGTGCGCGTGCTGACCATCCCCGGCTTCTCGAAGGAATTGTGCGGCGGCACGCACGTCCGCGCGACCGGCGACATCGGTCTGTTCAAGATCACGAGCGACGAATCCATCGCATCAGGCACGCGCCGCATCCGCGCCGTCACAGGCACGGACGCTTTCAATCGCTTTCAAGAAACCGAAGCATTGATTGATCAAGTGACGGGTGAGTTGCGCGCCGGGACGCACACAAACATTCCGGCGGCAATTGAAAAGTTACAGGAAGAATTAAAGCGCGCCCGGCGCGAGGCCGAAGAGTTGCGCCTGAAATTGGCGAGCGGTGCGGTCGGCGCGTCCGCCGCGAACGGCAACGAGGTGCGCGAGGTGCAGGGCGTCAAAGTGCTGGCGCGAGAAGCGAGCGAGTTAGACGCGGCGGGCTTGCGCCAACTCTCCGACACGCTGCTGGCGCGCATCAAATCCGGCGTTGTCGTGTTGGGACGGCGCGACGCAGGTAAAGCCTCGATCATCGTCCGCACGTCGAAGGATTTGCACACGCGCGTCCCTGCCGGACAAGTGATCCGCGAACTCGCCCCGCTCCTCGGCGGGCGCGGCGGCGGCAAACCCGACATGGCCGAAGGCGGCGGCGCGCAAGCTGATCAACTGCCCGCAGCTTTAGATGCCAGCTACCAGATCGTCGAGCGTTTGCTCGGAGCGTAAAAGCAGGCGTGGGTGAAACCTTTGCTTCAACAAACATTCAACCCACTCGCCTGCATAGTTCCGCGCGTTCGAGCCTATACGCGAAGGATTGGCGGTGCCGCCTGAAGCGCCACAAGCCAGCTTACATGGGCGCTTAGGTGGGCGATAAGGCACGGGAATAACCATTAGAGGCGGCTGTCATGGCCGCCCTTTCCATTGGAGACACATGCTATAGTGACAACCGCTACTAGGTGTGTGAAGTGTCAGAGTGGCGCGTCATCGCGCGCTCAACCGCCGCCTCAATGTCGGGTAGGTTGAACGGCTTGAGCAAGTATTCGGTCGCCCCTAATTGTCTGATCGCCGATTCGCTCAAACCACTGCTGCCGCCAGTGATGACGATGACCGGAGTGCTGCCGCCCGCTTTACGAATCTCGTCGAGCAACTGAAGACCGCTGCCGCGCGGAAGCGACATGTCCGTAATCACAAGGTCATAAGCCTTCTGCCGGAACAGCACTAAGGCGCTCTCTACCGTCGTCACGGCGTCACACCGATGTTCGCCAGAGAGTGTTTCCCTCAAGACTTCATCTAAAGCCGCGTCGTCTTCGACGATGAGGATGTGAGGCATTGATGCTCCTTTCAAGATCAAGTGAGGTTGTAAGGCGACAGAATTGTAGCTTAAAACGCGGTGTCGGGTATCGGTAAAGCAAAGTTTCACCGATACCCGACACCTGACACCCGTCATCCATTTTCACATTGTCTTCTGGCGGTCGGTGAGCGTGATACTCATTTTTTCGAGGGTGACCTTGTTGAGTGTGCCGGTGACTTTCAAGCCTTCGGCTTCTTGGTATTTCTTGATGGCGGCGCGGGTGGCGTCGTCGAGTTTGCCGGTCTGCTCTCCGGCGTACAGGCTCCGCTCTTTGAGCATGGCCTGAGCTTGCTTGATCTGATCTTTGGTGGCGCGGAAGACGGGGCCGCGTTTGGTTGCCGGTTTAGTTGCGGGGTCGTTGTTGGCACTTTGCTGCATGGCTGCCGCGCTCGAAAGGGCGCACAGCAAAGTGAGGACGACAGACAAGAGTCTCTTCATGGGATTTTCTCCTTAAGTTGTTTGGCTTGTGAGGCCAAAAGGTTTGTGGCTGGCTGAGGACAGCCACCGTTTTGAAAAGCGCAGCCATCATATACCCTCTGTCAAGCCCCTTTGCCGATTTCGTGTGGAGAAATATATCCGGCTGAGAAATAGCAAGCCGTAGCTGTTAAATTAGCTGATTCCTGCCGCTTTAGCCCGGCGCACAAACACGTTGAACACTTATCCGCCGTTGTGCTAGTCTGACAATGCGCTTTTTCAAGGGAGCGCGCCCCACAGCCGTCAGAAGGAAATCTGCGGTCTCATCCTCTCGAACAATCACAACACGATCCGTAGCGAGCCGCAGTTCGGCTCGCAGCCTTGCCATAATTTTCGGCGCTGGCTTAACTGCTATGAAAAGATTTTTCCTCGTCGGTCTATGCATACTGCTATGTGCTGCCGCCTCCGCAGCGCAGACCAACCCGCGTTATCACTTCGATAATTTCGACACTTCGCGCGGAGTCGTCATCGAAATGCCTGTTCCTCGGACTGCGCTCGTCGCCACTAACCGTTTGCAACCGACCGGAACATCCGGCGTTGCGGCCTCTACTGCAAAGCTCAAGCCGGCGCGTTACGCCGCCGCGCCCGCGAACATAGCGATGACCGCAAGCCACTCGCTCGACGGTTTTACGACCGGCAACGCGAAGATCGACAATCTCATTGTGCAAGCGGGCGCGCGTCACGGCGTCGATCCCGTGTTGCTCTACGCGATTATGCATCGCGAGTCGGCGTTCAAACAGCGCGCGATCTCTCATAAGGGCGCGCGCGGGTTGATGCAGTTGATGCCGGCGACGGCGGCGCGCTTCGGCGTCCGCGACATTTTCGATCCGGCGCAGAACATCGAAGGCGGCGCGCGCTACGTGCGTTTCCTGATCAATTATTTTGATGGGGACGTGGCGCTCGCGCTGGCGGGTTATAACGCGGGCGAAGGCGCAGTCAATCGCTACGGGCGGCGCATCCCGCCATACCGCGAGACGCAAGAGTACGTCCGCCGCATCTCGGAACGTTACGCACTGATGCGGAATCCGCAGACCGCACGCATCGCACCAAAAGTTTCGCCCACGCAAATCGCCGCCATCGACGCGACGGAGACGCAAGCCGTCACGCTCTACGAACGCAGCATCGCCGCCATCCGCCT
This sequence comes from Acidobacteriota bacterium, assembly GCA_030859285.1. Taxonomy (GTDB): domain Bacteria; phylum Acidobacteriota; class Blastocatellia; order Pyrinomonadales; family Pyrinomonadaceae; genus JACCRA01. The sequence continues at coordinate 10,557 of JALZKK010000308.1, forward strand.
GCCCGACGGCCAACTCCGGCTCGTCAGCCAATAGATGTTCCGAAGAATAACAGCCATTTTTGGTAAGCTGCTTGCATGACTCTTGAAGAACTCAACAACCTGCGTCCAACAAGATTACGCGCGCTGACCGGGATGAGTGTCAAGGCACTCGGCGAA
>JALZKK010000337.1 GCA_030859285.1 Acidobacteriota bacterium
GTGCCGGGCGCGAACGGCAGCGTCGTGATTGTGAAAAAGAAATAGTTTTCAGTTTTCAGCAAAGGCCTTTCGCTTCTTACTGAAAACTGCGAACGGAGTGAGCTATGCCTACGGTGAAGGTTCGCAACATTAAGAATGAAGAGGTGGGCGACGTTGAGTTGTCCGATGTGGTCTTCGGCGCGGAGTTGAACGAGGCGCTGATCCATGCCGCCTTGAAAGCGCATCTCGCTACTGCGCGGCAGGGGACGGTCGGCACGAAGACGCGCGGCAATGTGTCCGGCTCAGGCCGTAAGCTCTGGAAGCAGAAGGGGACGGGGCGTGCACGCATCGCGAGCATTCGTTCGCCGCTCTGGAAGGGCGGCGGCAACGTCCACGGGCCGCAGGCGCGCGACTGGTCCATCAGTCTGCCGAAGAAGATGCGGCGCGGCGCATTGCGCTCGGCTCTGTCAGAGCGTTTGCGCGAAGGCAATCTCGTCGTCCTTGAAGGGTTCACGCTCGATCAGCCGAAGACGAAAGAGTTCATCGGCGCGCTTGGCACGCTCGGACTCGAAGGCAAGACCTTGATCGTCGATTCGCAGGACAACGATAACTTGGCGCTCGCTGCGCGCAACGTGCGGCGCACGAAGATCGTGGGCAGCCGCAATTTGAATATCTACGATCTGCTCTACCACGAGAAACTCGTGTTGTCGCGCGCGGCGGCTGAGGACTTAGCGCAAATACTCGATCCGAATCGCGCGGCGGAAGCAGCGCATACGACAGAGGAGGCGGCGTAAGCGAGATGAGAACGATCTGGGACATCATCAAAGCGCCGGTGATCACGGAAAAGGCGTTGGTCGCAAAAGAGGAGACGCAGGACGGCAAGCAACTGCTGACCTTCCGCGTCGATAAACGCGCGACGAAGCCGGAAATTAAGAACGCTGTCGAGCGGATTTTCGATGTCCAAGTCGATGTCGTCCGCACCATCAACTACATGGGCAAGAAAGCGCGCCGCGGTCGCTACGAAGGCCGCAAGCCGTCTTGGAAAAAAGCCTACGTCACCCTCAAAGAAGGGGAGCAGCCGCTCGATTACGGCGAAGCGATCTAACAGTTCAAAGTTCAAGGTTCAAAGTTTAAAGCCTTGCAACCTTGAACTTTGAACCTTGAACTTTGAACTTTGAACTCGTTGAGTTATGGGCATCAAGAAACTGACACCGACATCGCCGGCGCGTCGTTACCAGACGTATCTGACGCGCGATGAGTTGACGAAGGGCGCGGAGCCTGAGCGATCTCTGTTGGAGCCGAAGACGCGCATTTCGGGACGCAACAACGACGGGCATATCACCGTGCGGCGGCGCGGCGGCGGCGCGAAGCGGTTTTACCGGATCATCGACTTCAAACGCGACAAGGCGGGCGTCCCCGGGCGTGTGACGCAGATCGAATATGACCCGAATCGCTCGGCGCATATCGCTCTGATCACGTATCTCGACGGTGAGAAGCGTTACATCATCGCGCCGGTCGGTTTGGAAGTCGGAAAGATGATCATGAGCGGCCCGGAAGCGGACATTCTGCCGGGCAATGCGCTGCCGATCCGCAATATCCCTTTGGGGACGCAGATTCACAACATCGAACTGCGCCCCGGCAAGGGCGGGCAGATGGCGCGCTCTGCCGGCTCGTTCGCGCAACTCGTCGCGAAGGAAGGCGATTACGCGCAACTGCGGATGCCTTCGGGCGAAGTGCGGCGTGTGCCCGTCGTCTGCATGGCGACCATCGGGCAGGTCGGCAACGTCGAGCATGAGAATGTTTCTTACGGCAAGGCCGGACGCTCGCGTTGGAAAGGCATTCGCCCGCATGTGCGTGGCGTCGCGATGAATCCGGTCGATCACCCGCACGGCGGCGGCGAAGGCAAAACTTCCGGCGGTCGTCATCCGGTGACGCCATGGGGCCAACCGACGCGCGGCTACAAGACCCGCAACAATAAGCGCACGCAGAACATGATCGTGCGCGACAGAAGAACCAAGTAATTGCGGATTGCGGATTGAAGAACAAGATAGTTGCCTTTTAATCCGCATTCCGCAATCCGAAATTCGCAATCGAAAGTGGAGCGAAGCGCAACGTTATGGCACGTTCAGTTAAAAAAGGCCCGTTTATCGATCATTATTTGGTGAAGGCGGTGGACAGGATTCGCGAGAGCGGGAATCGTCCGCCGGCGATCAAGACTTGGTCGCGGCGTTCGACGATCACGCCGGACTTCGTCGGTTTGACATTCGCCGTCCACAACGGCAAGCGGCACATTCCCGTTTACGTGACGGAGAACATGGTCGGCCACAAGCTGGGCGAATTTTCGCCGACGCGCACCTTCAAAGGCCACTCCGGCACGAAGGCGGAAAAGGGCGGCAAAGCACGATAGTAAATCGTGAATCGTCAATCGTGAATGGATAAAAGACAGGCTCTTACTATTCACGATTGACGATTCACGATTCACGAGGTTTGAGATGGAAGCGAGAGCGAGTGCAAAGTATCTGCGGGGGTCGCCGCAAAAGGCGCGGCTCGTGGTGGACATGATTCGCGGCAAGAACGTGAACGATGCGTTGGCTGTTCTGCGTTATACGAACAAGCGCGCGGCTGACGGCATTGAGAAATGCGTGCGTTCGGCGGTGGCGAATGCGACGGAGGCGGCGGAGAAAGAAAACGTTGCCGTCGATCCGGATGAGCTGTGGGTCAAGGCGTGCTACATCGATATGGGGCCGACGAAAAATCGCCGCCGCGTGCGCCCGGCCCCGCAAGGCCGCGCTTATCGCGAGCGTCGCCACTTCCATCACGTGACTGTGCTGCTGTCGAGCGACGACAAGCCCGCGACGAAGAAGAACGGCAAGAACGCGAAGCCTGCGGCTGCGACGAGAAGCAAGCGCGCTGCCGCACCGCAGCGCGAGGCTGCGAAGACGCCGGCAGCGGAGAGCGCGACTGCTCCTGCTGCTGAAACGACAACTGAACAAGCAACTGAAGAATAGTTGAACGGAGAAACTCTGTGGGTCAGAAAGTTCATCCTTACGGCTTCCGCCTCGGCTACAACAAAGATTGGCATTCGCACTGGTTCGCGAAGAAACAGTATGGCGAGTATCTGCTTGAAGACCTTAAGCTGAAACGTGTGTTGAAAGCGCGCTTTGCCGGCGCGGGCGTCTCGCACGTCGATGTCGAGCGCGCGGCCAACCGTTTGAAGATCATCATCTACACCTCGCGGCCCGGCATCATCATCGGGCGCAAGGGCGCGGAGATCGACAAGCTCAAGAACGACATCGCCGCGCGCACGGGCCGCGAAGTGTTGGTCTCGATCCAAGAGATTCAGAAGCCGGAGTTGAACGCGCAGTTGCAGGCCGAGAAGATCGCGCAGCAGTTGGAGAAGCGCATCGCTTTCCGTCGCGCGATGCGGAAGACAGTCGAAGAAACTTTGCGCTTCGGTGGACAGGGCATCAAAGTCAAAGTCTCTGGCCGCCTAAATGGGGCCGAGATCGCACGCAGCGAATGGTACTTGCAGGGGCGGCTCCCGCTCCATACTCTGCGCGCCGACATTGATTACGGCTTCGCCGAAGCGCATACGACATTCGGCGTGATCGGCGTCAAGTGCTGGATTTATCGCGGCGAGATTCTCGACGCAAAGGCGGCGATGGCGCGCGGCACGACCACCGACCCGATCAACGAAGTGCGCGCCGAACGCGGCGACGGGCGTGAGCGTCGCCCCCGCACCCGCCGCGAACGCGAAGGCAGCGAAGGCCGCGGGGATCGCGGCGACCGCCGCCCACGCGGGGATAGAGGGTGAAGAATTTTCGATTTTCGATTTTTGATTTGCGATTGGCTTTCGAGAATAAACGACGGCCTCTTCCAATCAAAAATCAAAAATCGAAAATCGAGGATTATCATCATGTTGATGCCGAAGAAGGTTAAGCACCGGAAGCAGATGAAGGGGCGGATGACGGGCAAGGCGACGCGCGGCTCAGAGATCAGCTTCGGTGAATACGGATTGAAGACTTTGGAGCCGGCGTGGATCACCGACCGCCAGATCGAAGCGGCGCGCATTGCGATGACGCGCCACATCAAACGCGGCGGCAAAATCTGGATTCGTATGTTCCCCGACAAGCCGATCACCAAGAAGCCGGCGGAAACCCGCATGGGCAAAGGCAAGGGCGCGCCGGAATACTGGGTGGCTGTCGTCAAGCCGGGCCGCATTCTTTATGAGATCGAAGGTGTGCCGGAAGACGTGGCGCGCGAAGCGATGCGCTTGGCCGCGCAGAAACTTCCGATCAAGACGAAGTTCGTCACCCGCGCGGAACAAGAGGGGGGCGCGGTTTGAGGTTTGAGGTTGAAATCCCAAATTTGAGATTTCAAATTCAAATCTCAAATCGAGTGGAGCGAAGTTATGAAGAAACGCGAAGAGTTAGATAAGTTGCGCGATCTGTCCGACGAAGAGATGCGCGAAGAGGCGTCGCGGTTGAAAGAGTCGTTGTTTCGTTTGAACTTCAAGCTGGCGCTCGGCGAGACGGACGCGGTCAAGACGATCCGGCGCGAGAAGAAAACGCTGGCGCGGATTCAGACGATGTTGGGCGAACGGCAGCGCGAACAGGCAGCATAGTAAAAATGATGAACGATGAATGCGAAATGATGAATTAGAAACTGTCTTTCATTAGATGTTCCGAAGAATAACAGCCATTTTTGGTAAGCTGCTTGCATGACTCTTGAAGAACTCAACAACCTGCGTCCAACAAGATTACGCGCGCTGACCGGGATGAGTGTCAAGGCACTCGGCGA
>JALZKK010000344.1 GCA_030859285.1 Acidobacteriota bacterium
TCGCCGAGTGCCTTGACACTCATCCCGGTCAGCGCGCGTAATCTTGTTGGACGCAGGTTGTTGAGTTCTTCAAGAGTCATGCAAGCAGCTTACCAAAAATGGCTGTTATTCTTCGGAACATCTAATACGAGTGAAATAGTCGTCTTCAGCCCTGACGGAAAGCTGCTGGCTTCGGCTTATCGGCTCAGTCAAGAGCAACTGCAACAGCGGCAGCATCCGACGCTGAAACGCGAATCGCCCAATAGCGGCGATCTCAGCAAGATGCAGAAAGAGGCGATGAAGGAGGCAATGAAGGCCGCGCAGAAAGATCCGTTGGCGGCGATGCGGATCATGCAGGAGAAGATGATGCAGCAGAGCGCGCCACAGAGCGCGCCGCAGGCGGGCATCGAGAGCCAAGTCAAACTCTGGAACACCGCCACCGGACAGCCAGCCGGCTCATTGTCGCTTCCCTCTGGTAATCCTTTCATCCCGGGCTACGTCGGCCACGTCCTCTTCAGTCCCGACAGCCGGACGCTCGCCGTCACATCACAGACCGGTCCGGGCGTGACGCTCTGGGACGTGGCGACCGGGCGGCAACTCGCGAGCATCGGCCAGCCGCCAACTGCCGCCGCGAACGCGAATCCTTTCGGCATGATCGCCAATCCCCTGTCGGGCGGCGGCGTCACTGCTTTGGCTTTCAGCCCTGACGGGCGTCTGCTCGCGACGGGCGGTAAAGACCTCAAGAGCAATTTCGATTTGTCGTCAATGATGAGCGCGGCGATGGCTTCCGCCAGTGGTCGAGGCGGTCGGTCTAAAGGTCAAACGCCCGCGCCGCCGAACGTCGCGGACTTGATGCAGAACCTCAAGCCCACCGTCTCCGTCTCTTTGAAAATTTACGACGCGGCGAGCGGGCAAGAACTGCGCGCCTTCCCCGGCCTCGCCAACGAGATCAAAGCCGTCGCCTTCAGCCGCGACGCTCTAACGCTGGCCGCCGCCGCATCTGACAACGCGATCAAACTTTACGATCTGACCAGCGGGCGCGAGCGGCTCACGTTGCGCGGCCACACGGCGGGGATCAACTCCGTCGCTTTTAACCCGAACGGCCAGATTCTTGCTTCCGCCAGCCATGACGGCAGCACGCTGCTCTGGGACGCGCGCACCGGCGAACAACTCGCGACGCTCATCTCGCTCGGCAAAGACGGCAGCGATTGGCTCGTCGTCACGCCTGACGGACTGTTCGACGGTTCGCCCGCCGCTTGGAATCAAATCCTCTGGCGTTACGACCGGGACACCTTCAACGTCGCGCCCATCGAATGGTTCTTCAACGAGTTTTTCTACCCAGACCTGCTGGCCGATCTGATGCGAGGCCAACGCCCGCGCGCGCCGCGCAACTTCGCGCAACTCGACCGCCACCCACCGAAGCTCGCGCTCACACTCGTCAGTCCTGCGCCAATCGCCAACCCGTCGGCTCCGGCAAACGCCGGAGATAGCGCGCCCGTCACGACGCGCGAGATCAACGTCAAGATCGACATTAAGGAAGCGCCCACCGGCGCGCGCGACCTCCGGCTCTTTCGCAACGGCTCGCTCGTCAAAGTTTGGCGCGGCGACGTGCTGAACGGGCAAGCGACCAAGACGTTGGTGGCGTCCGTGCCAATCGTCGCCGGCGAGAATCGATTGACCGCCTATGCTTTCAACAAAGACAACGTCAAGAGCGCCGACGCCGCCTTGCGCGTGCAAGGAGCCGAAAGCCTCCGGCGCAAGGGGACGGCCTACGTCCTCGCTGTCGGCGTCAACGCTTACGCTAATTCCCAGTACGATCTGCGTTACGCCGTCGCCGACGCGAAAGTATTCGGTGACGAATTGCGGCGGCAACAGACGCGGCTCGACCTCTACGAGCGCACCGAGATCGTCGCGCTCTACGACAAAGACGCGACGAAGGCGAACATCCTCGCCGCGCTCGACAGCCTCGCCGCCAAGACGCAGCCGGAAGACCTGCTGGCCGTCTATTTCGCCGGCCACGGCACGGCGCAACGAAACCAATTCTTTCTGCTCCCGCACGATCTCGGCTACGCGGGCGACCGCACCCGGCTCGATGCCAGCGGACTACAAGCGATCCTCTCGCACAGCATCTCCGACACGGAACTCGAAACGGCTTTCGAGCGCGTCGGCGCGGGACAATTGCTGTTCGTGATCGACGCTTGCAATTCCGGCCAAGCCTTAGAAGCCGAAGAAAAGCGTAGGGGACCAATGAACTCGAAAGGCTTGGCGCAGTTGGCTTACGAAAAGGGCATGTTCATCCTGACCGCTTCGCAAAGCTACCAAGCCGCGCAAGAAGCGTCACAGTTGGGCCACGGCTTGTTGACCTATGCGCTCGTTGAGGAAGGCTTGAAACAAGCGGCGGCTGACGGCGAACCGAAGGACGGCACGGTGCTGGCGCGCGAGTGGTTCGACTACGCGATGGAGCGCGTGCCGACGATCCAGATCGAGAAACTCAAACAAGCTCGCTCCGCCGGCCTCGATCTCTCCTTCGTCGAAAGCGAGCAGCCGCCACAGCAACGCGGCCTCGACACCATGCGCCGCATCACTCAACGCCCCCGCGTCTTCTACCGCCGCGAGCTTGAGACGCGCTCCATCATCATCGCCAAAACGAAGTAGAGGATAGAGGGTAGAGACCAGTGCAAAGCTGATTTTGCTATCCTCTATCCTCTGCTTTTCAGAGCGCTGTGCGGATCGTCTCTGCTAGTTGATCGGTTTCACGGCGGGCAGCGGCGCGGGTCGTTTCGCCGGGTAGTAATTTCACGTGTTGGAGCGGATGATAGACGAGTTCGAGGTGGCCGGTCAGACGCGGGTAACGCCAACCGTGGGGCCAGATTTGCTGGCCGCCGCGCACCGTGACGGGCAAGATGGGGACGCCTGCTTCGAGCGCGAGGCGTGCCGCGCCGGACTTGAAATGTTTCATCTCGCCATCAGCATTGGCGCGCCCGCCTTCGGGAAAGATGACGACCGCGCCGCCTTCCCTGAGCCACTGCAACGAGCGGCGAATCGCGCGCGCGTCGCCCTTCTCCAACGGGATCGGCCACGCGCCGAGCCAACGCATGATCCGGCCCGCCACCGGCCAACTGAAACTTTCGTCCCACGCGAGGAAACGGAGATAGCGTCTGACCGGTTCGGCGATCCAGAACGGGTCAATGTATGTCTGATGGTTTGCCGCGATGATCATCCCGCCGCTCGGCGGAATGTTCTCGGCCCCACGCACGCGCATGTCCCATAACGCGCGGAAGAGCGAGCCGAAGACAGCGCGTATGATCTCAATGCCCCAACGCGGCAGCATGAAATGTTCGCCGTCCGCTGCGACACGGCGGCGAATCACGTCCGCATGTGCGATCTCGTTGCTGCGCGTCTCCGTCTCGCTCAAGCTGCGTCTCCCTCGTCCGGCCCTTCGCCGGCCATCGCCGCTTCGCGCCGCGCCCGCCGCCACTCTTCGCTCAGGCGTAAGACGAACTCATCCGGTTCGGGCTGTGCGGCAGCAGCTTCATCGAACGTCCTGCCGCGTACAGCATCAAGATTCGTGACGAACAATTCCTCCCACCATTCGGGAATGTCGCGCTCCGCCAGCGCGTCCGCCTGCTGACGCCCGCAGCGTTCGCACTCGAAGCCCGTATAAGCGAGAGCCTCGGCCTTCGTTAATCCGAGCCGGGATTTCGCATGGCAATCCGGCGCGGCGCACCGCCGCTCAATCTCCACGAGCAACAATTCGCGTTGCGGCACGATCACTTTCCGTCTGCGTTGCTCCATCATCTCAGAATAATTGGTCGAGCGGCCATTCGCGATCTACGAATTCTAAGTGGAGGCGGGCGACCCCGCCCGGCCCTTCGCTGCGCTGGCGCACGGCGGCGAAGATCGTGATCTGTTCGCGCACGCCCGTCAAGCGCACAAAGCGTCCGGGCAACACCTTAAGCGTTGTATAGACGGACGCGCCGTGCCGGCTAATGTTCTCCGTCACCGTCTCTTCGCGGGCCGTCGCCGCGCCGCCCTCGCCGATGACTTCGAGGATGACTTCTGTTGTCAATGTCAACCGCGTTCGGCGCTCGACTCTCGGCCCGCGCGCTTCTTGGCCGACGATGGCGCGCAGCTTACTGACCTCCAGCGTGTCGCCCGGTTCATAAAGTTGCGACGGGTTCTGCTCATAATCGGCGGGCGGGCGCTTGCCGACGAATGCTACCCCGACGATGAAGGCAGACGAGCTGCTTCCCGCCTCCGACGGCGCGTTCTCTCGTATGACCGAACGTACCAACGACCAGACGCGGTACTGCTCCTCCGCGTGATCGAAGTTCCGCAACTGTCGCGGCAACGGCAGCGTTAGATGCAACAACCGCCCACGCTCGGTCGGGCGCGTCAGGTTAAAGCTCGCGCCGAACGGTGTCACGTCGATCAAGCGCGTGATCTCCATCCATTCAGAGTCCAAGCTCTCGCGGCAACGCACGCGCGCCGGCAGCGAGAACCTGATCCGCTGCCTTCTCCGCCGGTGTTTATCGTCCGCCTTCATCGTCAAATTTCGCCTCGTCGCGGCTTCCCACAGGCCGCTATATCTTGGGCTTGCCGGCCCTCCGCCCAACCGCCTTGAATTCAGCGAGAAAGTCCTGATTTTTCAAGGCTTTTGCCCATTTCGGGAGTTGCGGAAAGCCCTTCTTCGGGCTACAATATGTCGTACTTCAAGCCGACCTTTTTTGCCGTCGAGCCAGTGTCTAATGAAACCTATTTGAGAGTCTGAACTGAGCGCGCCGCCGTGACTCCAGAGACGTTGCTTTTTTGCCGGTCGCGATTGTACTGGAAAGGTTAAGTGATGGAAACAGCAGAGCATAATTACATCAATATCGAAGAAGAGATGCGCCGCTCGTACCTCGACTACGCGATGTCCGTCATCATCGGACGCGCATTGCCCGACGTGCGCGACGGCTTCAAACCCGTCCACCGCCGCGTGCTGTGGGCGATGCACGAACTCGGCAATACTTATAACAAGCCCTACAAAAAGAGCGCCCGCATTGTTGGAGACACTATTGGCAAATATCACCCGCACGGCGACTCTGCCGTTTACGATACCATCGTTCGCATGGCGCAAGAGTTCTCGATGCGTTACCCGCTGATCGACGGACAGGGAAATTTCGGCAGCGTCGATGGCGACGCGGCTGCCGCGATGAGATATTGCGTCACCGGCGAGACGCTCGTCGTCACGGACAGAGGCTTGCTGCCGATTGCAAAAATCTCTGATGGCAGTGAAGACATCAAAGCGCGCGTGCTGTCGCACGGTGGCGAGATCAACGTGGCGAGCAAGTGGTGGGACAGCGGCAGATACGCGGTCAAGCGCGTGCGAACCAGACATGGTTTTGAGATCACCGGCACGGAGAATCACCCGCTGTTGGTGTTTCGCGCCGATGCGGAGGGCCAACCGGGTTTCGCGTGGAAATTCGTCTCACAACTCAAGCGCGGCGATGTACTGGTGATCGATCGTAGCGAAAAATTGTGGACCGAAGAGGCGATTTCGCTGACAGAGTTCTACCCGTTGTTAGCTGAAGCGTCGCGCACTGTGCGACACACGCTACCGGAGACGTTGACGGAAGATTTAGCTTTCTTGCTCGGCGCACTGACAGCGGAAGGGACAGTACAGGAGCATCGCATCGAATTTTGCAACAATCGGGGCGACTTCGCCGACGAGTTCCGAGCTGCTTGGCAGCGCGTATTCCCCACCTGCCGTTTGCACATAGCACAGCGCGAGCCTTCGAGTTACGGCAAACAGTCGTACTGGCAGATGCAGATCGTCAGCCAGCAAGTCGTCGGCTTTCTCCACAATTTAGGCTTACAAGGGAAGTCAGGTCAGCGTCATGTCCCGGAAGTCGTTTTACGCGCGCCGCAAAAAGTGGTCGCCGCGTTTTTGCGCGGGTTATTCGAGGGCGATGGGAGCGTTGAACGTTCGGGTAGAAGCCTGCTGCGCGTGAGCCTCTGTTCGCAAAGCGAGGCCATGCTGAAGCAAGTGCAAATCATCCTGCTGCGGTTCGGCGTCGTCGCTTCGCGCACTTCGGATGCTTCGCATCACCGTTCGACATATCGTTTGGCAATCAACGGGCGCGAGAACCTCACGCAGTTCGCGCGGCGCATCGGGTTCGTCTCACGCGCGAAGCAGGAAAAGCTGGCGGAAGTTGTCGCCCTCTTGACCGGAAAGGCGCTGGCGAAGAGCGACTTTATCCCACTCATCGCGGCATACTTGCGCGCGCGCGCCGTGCGTCAGAAAAACTGGCTGGAGAAAAATAATTTTGATCGCCCCGCACGGCTCCGCGCCGCTCTGCCGCGACTCGCAGCGGTGCTCGCGCCGGACGACTACGCGATGATCGAATACCTCTCGCGCACTAACTACTTGTTTGATCCTGTCGTCACAGTTGATGACATGGGCGAGCAGCAGGTCTATTCGTTGCGCGTTGACAGCGCGTGCCACTCGTTCGTCGCCAACGGTTTCATCAATCACAACACCGAAGCGCGCATGGCGCGTCTCACGACGGAAGTCCTCGCCGACATTGAGAAGGAGACGGTTAATTTTCAGCCGAACTATGACGAGTCTTTGAGCGAGCCGGCGGTGATGCCGACGCGCGTGCCGAGTCTGCTGCTCAATGGATCGGGTGGCATCGCCGTCGGCATGGCGACGAACATTCCGCCGCACAATCTGACGGAAATTGTCGATGCCACCATCGCGCTCGTCCGCAAGCCGCAGTTGAAGCTCGAAGAAATAATCAAGATGGTCCCCGGCCCGGATTTCCCGACTGGCGGCTTCATCTACGGGCGCGAAGGGATCAGGCTGGCCTACACGACCGGGCGCGGCATTATTCAAATGCGCGCGCGCGCCGGCATCGACCGCATCGGGCGCGGGCAGACCGAACGAGATGCGATCATCATCACCGAGATTCCGTACCAATTGAATAAGGCGCGCTTGATCGAGCGGATCGCCGAACTCGTCAATGAGAAGAAGATTGAGGGCATCGCCGATTTGCGCGACGAGTCCTCGCGCGTCGGGATGCGGATCGTGGTCGAACTCAAGCGCGACGCCGTGCCACAGATCGTTTTGAATAAGCTCTACAAGCTGACGCCGATGCAGTCCAGTTTCGGCGTCATTAACTTGGCGATTGTCGATGGGCAGCCGCGCGTGCTGAACCTGAAGCAGATGATCGAGGCGTTCGTCGAGTTTCGCCGCGAGGTGGTGCGCCGCCGCACCGAGTTTGAGTTGCGGAAGGCGCAAGCGCGGGCGCATATCTTGGAGGGCTTAAACAAAGCCATCGACGCGCTCGATTACATCATCCCGTTGATTCGCAACGCCTCGTCGGTGGATGAAGCGCGGCTGTGGCTGACGGGACATTTCGAGACGATGTCGCAGACGAAATCTTGGAAGGGGACTCCAAGCGATCTCACGCTCTCCGGCTTTATCGGCAAGCTGCAAAAAGTGATCAAGCAGCTCGAATTCTCGGAAGCGCAGGCGCAGGCCATCCTCGATTTGCAACTACGCCGCCTCTCCGCGCTCGAACGGCAGAAGATTCTCGACGAGTACGAGGGGATTATTAAACTGATCGCCGAACTTGAAGAGATTCTCGGCAACGAGCAATCTTTGCGCCGCGTGATCGTCAAAGAGTTAGAGGACGTGAGGAAAGCCTTCGGCGATGAACGGCGCACGCAGATCATCGATGAGGGCGTCGAGTTGTCGATTGAAGATATGATCGCTGATGAAGAAGTCGCGATCACCGTCACCAATTCCGGCTACATCAAGCGGACGCCCATCACGGCTTACTCGCGGCAAGGGCGCGGCGGCAAGGGACGCTTCGGCGCAGCGGCCAAGAACGGCGATTGGGTCGAGCATCTCTTCACTGCTTCGACGCACGCTTACATTATGATCTTCACCGACGATGGGCAGGTCTTCAAGCTGAAGGTTCACGAACTACCTGATGCGGCGACCGCCGCACGCGGCAAGGCCATCGTCAATTTGATCAATATCCCTTCGACGCGCAAAGTCGCCGGCGTCGTCCCCGTCCGCGAATTCTCTGAAGGCCGCCATGTCGTGATGGTCACGCGCAAAGGCGTGATCAAAAAAACGTCACTCGCGGAGTTTCAGAATATCCGCTCGAACGGCATCAACGCCGTCAATGTCGATGAGGGCGACGAGTTGTTCGACGTGATCCTGACCGATGGGACCAAACGCATCCTGATCGCGACGCACGACGGCATCGCCATCCGCTTCGACGAAGAGGGTGTCCGTCCGATGGGGCGCGCGGCGCGCGGCGTGCGCGGCATCGATCTCCGCAAGGACGATTTCGTCGTCTCGGTCTGCGCCGTCTCGCGCGAAGATAACGAGCGAATGCTCTCGGTCTCCGAGTTCGGCTACGGCAAGCAGACGAAGATCGCGGATTATCGTCTGCAATCGCGCGGTGGGCGCGGCGTCATCAACATGAAGAGCACGCCCAAGACCGGCAAAGTCGTCGCCGTCTTCGCCGTTGAAGATGATTCCGAGATCATGATCATCACGCAGCAAGGCAAACTGATCCGCATCGAGGCCAACGACATCCGCAAGACTGGTCGCTCGGCTTCAGGTGTGCGGCTGATCAAGACCGACGGCGGCGATAAAGTGACCAGCGCCTCGCTGCTTGAACTGGCGGCGGAAGTAGAGTCAATGGAAGTTACGGTTGAATAAATTTCGCGTCCGGCTACTTCAAACAAAAGTCTCGCTCACGCCAATCGTGAACGAGGCTTTTTGCTTTCGCCGGGCGATTCGGCAACTACTGTTTTTCATAGGCGAACGAGAGGTTGTCTATCCGGACGATCTCCCATTGCCGCAGCATCCAGCCCGTCTCCAATTTGTAATGGAGGCGCAGCCTGCCGGACAGCTTTCTCGGCTTCTCGGCGCGCGGTGCTTTGCTGGTTCGCATATTGATGGTAATAATCGCGGTGTCGCCGGCGAGTTGCTTCTCGATGATCTCGATCTCCTTCGGCTCGTTGCGCTCGAATCTCCAACTCCGCGATTCAGAAGCGCCGTCCGCCGCCGGCACTCTCACCCGCTCGCCGTTGATGTCTTCGCGGATGGTTTCGACCGTGATCTCCGGGCGGACATCCGTTGAGGTCTGTACCTCGCCGCCCACGCAAGCATTGATAAGCAAAAATAAGCCGGTGAGTAAAAGCTGAAAAGAGGTGCGCGTGTTCATAGGCTAATGTGCGTTCAAGTCAGAAATTCTTGCTCCAAGTCTTTCGGCGCACCTTCGCCTTCGATCCACACTGCGCCGTCTTCGTAAAATTCTTTCTTCCAGATCGGCACAGTGCGTTTCAATTCTTTGATCGCCCATTCGCAGGCTTCAAAGGCGGCGCGGCGGTGCGGTGCGCTCACTGTGATCACGACGGAAGTCTCGCCGATCTCTAGACGGCCTGTGCGGTGGACGATGCCGATGTGCGCGATGTCGAATTGTGCGTGGGCTTGCTGGCCGAGCCGTCGCATTTCGCGGAGAGCCATCGCGGGATAGGCTTCATAGACGAGGCAGAGTGTGCGTGGTCTGCCGCGCGTAAACTCGCGGGCGTAGCCGTCGAGCGTGACGGTCGCGCCGCAATGGGGTGGGACGATGCGGCGGGCGATCTCGCCGATGTCGAGCGGTGCGGTCGTGAGTTCAAAAAAATCTTGGTCCCCGGCCGCTGGCTGTGCCACTGCTTCTTCTGCGCCCCCGCTGACGGGCGGGAAGACGGCGATCTCGTCGCCATCATGCACGGGCGATTCGGGGCGGGCATATTTTTCGTTGACCGCGAGCAAAAGCGAGCGACCGAAGCCGCGCAAGCGGGGATAGGCATCGAGGATTTCCGCGAAGACGGTGGCGGCGGTGGCGGGACGGTGGACGGTCATCTCCGCTTCGTCGCGTCCGGCGGCCTCACGCGCCGCGCCGAAGAAGAAGAGGCGGACTGTGATCTGAGCCGTGCTGTCCGGTCGGTGTTGTTTGAGATTGCTGCTCACGGAAATTATTCGTCGAGGTCGGGGGTGAGATGCTTGCCACTATGTCCGTTGTGTTTGGCGACTTGGTGGACGCGGGCGCGCTCTTCGTAGTTGTCAACGACTTGCGCGAGCAATTCGCGGAGGCGACGCAGCCGCTCGGAAGTGGAACGCAATTCGAGCAGTTGTTGTTTATCTTCGGCCTCCATCTCCATCGCCGCTGCGACGAAGAACGACAGACGTTCCGGCTCGATCTCGTTCAAGTCGGGTAAACTCATCCGGTCGTTGTTGATGGCGCGCACCGAGCGGGCGATGCGCGTGAACAGTTCGGCCACTTCACGCGCGCTTGCCGAGAGCGAGATTTCGTTTTCTGCGTCGTCCTCAAAAAATTCGACGCGCCCGACCAAGTAAGGCTCGCCCGCGTCCGCATACTCGACGAGACGATAGCGCACCAATCCGACCGTCAAGACGTTTGAGCGTCCGTCCTCCAACGGCTGCACTTCGACGATCTCGGCGGCGCAGCCGACATGCCCGACCGGTGGACGATCATCAATCGCGAGACTCGCGTCGAAGTACGACAGGCCGAAGAGATTGTTTGTCACGCGCACATCGGCGAGCATTCTTCGATACCGCTCCTCAAAGATATGCAGCGGCAGCGGCACGCCGGGAAACAGCGCCAACGGCAGCGGAAACAGCGGCAACTCGCGCACGCCGCGCACTTTGTCGAGAGCATCACTCATGAGAGAGAGGGTAGAAGATAGAGGATAGAGGGCAGAAGAAGACAGTTTTTGTTTTTAACTGACCTCTACCCTCTATCCTCACCCTCTACGTCGTTGCGTTTCGTTCGAGCGCGCCGAGGGCGGCGGTCGAGGTAATCAATTCTTGTTCGTTGGGGGCGGCTGGTGATTCGAGGGCTTGCGCCAATCCGTGTTTCGTTAAATGGTCTTCGATGGTTTTGAGAATTTCTTCGGGCGCTTCGTCGGTTAAGGCGAGGCGCTTGGCTTCGAGGACGAGTTGGGCCATCTCGTGCGCGTGCGCCTTGTAGCGATTGTCACGGGCGATTAAGTCTTCGATGATGCGGCGTTCGCGCACTTGGCGCGAGGCGTCGGCGTCGAGGCCGGCGGCGACGGCGTATTCGACGGGGACGCTGCGGTTGGTGATCATCACATGCAGCGCGCCGGTCTGTTCGCGTGCGTCGGCTCTGATACGCGCGATGTCGAGCAGCGAGTTCTTGAAGCCGAGATGCCCGCGCAAATTGATTTCGATGATCGGGGCGGGCGTGTCATTGCCGTCTTTCGCAACGTGCGCGCGGGCTTCGCGGCGGACAGTTTCCAACACGCCTTCGTACACTGCATCGGGGCTTTCGCTGCCGGACACGTCGAACGAGAGCCGTTGAAACGGACGCTGGATGTAATCGCGTAAGTGCTGCGCGCGAATGCGGCGTTCATCATCGACTTCGACGAGATAGAGGCCGCGCTCTTCGCGATATTCGTCAATGGAGCAGGCTTCGAGCGAGCCGGGATTAAAGGCCCAATTGTCGATCTCGAAACGCTTGTGCGTGTGGCCGAGCGCGAGATAATCGACGAGCGACTGCAACTTCTTCATCATATCGAGCGAGAGCGCCGGAATGTTCGGACGGCTCAGTTGGCCTTCAACGTCCGTGTGCAAAAGCAAGATGTTAAAGCGATCTTCGCCGCGCGCACGCCTGAGCGCGTCGGCCAAGAGTGGGATGGCAGCGTTGGCGCTCGTGCCGTACCAATGCGTGCCGAAGATGCGCGCACCCGCGATGTCGAGGTACGAACCGCGCCCTTCCTCTTCGTCCCACGGGATCAGCGCGAGATGCCCTTCCTCGTCGTGCGCCGGCTCCAAGAGTTTCAAGTAGCCCCACCGCGAGAGCGAACGCATCCAACTGTAATCCGAGATCAGGTCGCGCTGATCGTGATTGCCCTCGATGGCGACCACCGGAATGCCCGCCTCGCGCAGCAGTTCAAGTCCCGCGATGGCGTGGTTCATCGCCTCCGGCTCAACCTTGCGCGCATTGAAGAAGTCGCCCGCGATCAGCACGAAGTCAACTTTATTTTGGATAGCGTGCGTCTGGATTACGTCGAGCCACGCGCGCGCGAAATCCTTCATCCGCTCGTCCAAGTTATAACGGCGGCAGCCTAAATGGATGTCCGCAACATGCAAAAATTTCATAAGAGTTCAGGCCACAGCGCGCCGGTGCGAGACGCTCGCGCGGCAGGGATACGAAAACGCTGGACGTGGAACATTATACGACAGAAGAAGCCAGAGATCAGGGCGTAGTCGCTTCCTCACCGACGGCCAACTGTGCGGCCCGACCATCGAATGCGACTGGCACGGCTGGCGCTTCGATGTCCGCACCGGCCAGTGTCTCAACCGCGCGGGCAGCCGAATTGAGTCTTACGAAGTCGTGATCGAAGACGACTGGATCAAGATTCTCATTTAGCTTATGCTCCGAGAGTTTGAACCACGCCCGACGGCGAAACTTAAAGCAACGGCTAACGTCGAAACCTCATGAGACTAGAATCCGACGCTGCACTCGGTGGAGCTGGCAAACTCGAAACACCGGCCTTCACCGCAGTCAATTCTTTATGCGAGGTAGAACGATTCGACCGCGAATTGTTCCAACAGTTCACAGACAGATTGACTGTCCAAGCATCCCTGACACGCTCACTGGTCAGTTTTCAGGCCAACAAAGCGAGAGCCGTTTACCGTTGGTACAAATACAAAGAAGCATTCTCCGCCTCGTTAGTTGAGCATCTGCTATCGCAACAGCAAATCACGGCGGGCAAAATCCTCGATCCCTTCACCGGCAGCGGGACCACTCTCTTCGTCGCCAGCGCGCTCGGCCTTCAGGCCGCAGGCATCGAGCTTTTGCCCATCGGCCAGCAAATCATTTCCACTAAGAAACTTTTGGAAGAAGATTTCACGGTCGAGGATGCCGCCGCTTTGCGTCGTTGGTCTGCTGCGCGCCCGTGGGAGCAAGCCATTGCGACTTGTCCTTTGCCAGTACTGCGAATCACACAGGGCGCATACCCGCCGCAGACACGAGACTCCATCGAGCGGTACATGAGCGCATGGCAGGAAGAGAACGCGCGCGTGCAGGCTGTTCTCCGCTTCGCGCTGCTCTGCGTTCTGGAGTCCGTGAGCTACACGCGCAAGGACGGCCAATATCTACGCTGGGATTACCGTTCAGGCCGGCGGCAAGGGCAGCGGCCATTCAACAAAGGGCCGATCCTTGAATTCGACCGGGCCATCTGCGCCAAGCTGAATGAGATCGTGCTTGACCTCGAAGACGCTAAACAGCCGGGTGGCCTCTTCCCGGTCGAGCAGTTGCAGGGCGGCACAAAGCTCCATGCCGGCTCATGCCTCTCCGTCATGCCCTCCCTGCCCGGCGGCGCTTATGATGCCATTATCACTTCGCCGCCTTATTGCAACCGCTACGATTACACCAGAACTTACGCTTTAGAGTTAGCCTTGCTCGGCGTCGGCGAACAAGAGTTAAGACAACTTCGGCAGGACATGTTGAGTTGCACAGTGGAGAACCGTGTGAAAGATTTGTTGGCGATGAATCCGCGTTGGGCCGAGGCGGTGGCCGCAGCGGACGGGCAGGAGTTGCTGCAAACCATTCTGCGGTATTTGGAGGAGCAGAA
This sequence comes from Acidobacteriota bacterium, assembly GCA_030859285.1. Lineage (GTDB taxonomy): Bacteria > Acidobacteriota > Blastocatellia > Pyrinomonadales > Pyrinomonadaceae > JACCRA01. The sequence continues at coordinate 13,651 of JALZKK010000344.1, forward strand.
GGCGGAAGGCCGCTTGAATAACAACGGCATTCCGCGAATGGTGCGCGGCTATTTTTACGAAATGGCTTGCGCCATCGCCGAATGCGCCCGCGTCTTAAAACCGGGTGCGCCGCTGCTCATGGTCAATGATAACGTTCGTTACGCGGGGGCTAGTATCTCAGTGGACTTGATTCTGTCCGACATCGCAGAACGTTTAGGCTTTAATGTCGAGAAAATTCTTGTCCTCCCAAACGGCAAGGGCAACAGCAGCCAACAGATGGGACAACACGGACGCGAGCCGTTGCGAAAGTGCGTTTACATCTGGAGAAAAGCCTGATGGCGAAGCCCAAGCCTTACCGCTTGCATTTGTCGTCGAGCGATGATCTTGTCACTTCCTACGAAGCTATCCGGGCGGGATTTGTGGCATTGGCGCTGGAAAAGAACCGGCGTGCAACACCCTTCGTTGAACAAGCGCGAGCGCTCAAAGTCGCCGCTTCAACTGTTGCCAATCCCGCCGACCTCATTAAAATCGAAGAGCTTCAAAGAGCCTTGCTCACTGCTGCCGGGGTGTCGGACAAAGCCGCCAGACACTTGCAGCTTGAAGACAAAACCGCTGCGATTTTAGGCTTGATTGAAAACTTTCTCGCGCCAGCGGGGACGGATTTTGTCGAAGAATTAGTCTTCAGATTTCTCCTAACGCGCGGCGATACTTTAGGCGGCTCGATGCGTAATGTCGGCGGCCTGTTGGCTCAGAGAAAATTGACTCGCGCACTCATTTCGACATTGGCGCTGGCCGGCACGCCTTACCGTTGGCTTCACTCCATAAGCAACTCATGGGCAATGATGGCAAGCGACGATACCGATATTGAACTGCATTTACGTGGGCTATGCTGGACCAAAGGCAGACGGCAGCGCACAGTCATCTACAACTTAACTGTGCCTTTCCTGAAGAACAACGTTGACGTGTGCCTGTTCAGTTGCAGCCCCGAAGAACTACAAACAAGCTGCCGCGCGCCTGCTTCATATGTTGCGCTAGGCGAACTCAAAGGCGGCATCGACCCCGCCGGGGCAGACGAACACTGGAAAACAGCGAGAACTGCACTAATACGCATTCAAACAGTCTTCGGACAGAGCAGCTTAAAGCCACACACTTTTTTCATCGGGGCCGCCATCGCCAAGAAGATGGCGAGTGAGATTTGGTTTCAACTAGAGGACGGGACACTTGAGAACGCAGCGAACTTAACCGTTGAAAGTCAGGTGGCCTCGATCTCTCGCTGGCTGTGCAGCCTTTAACCCGCGCTCAAGTTACCGCGCGTTTTCCTCATGCCGCGAAAAGCAAACCGCCTGACAGTTCTCGGCGACGAACAATCAGGCAACTTTGAATAATTTGTTTGCTGAATGAATTGCTCAACCGTCGTTGCCGATGGCTTCGACGGGGCAGGCGGCGAGGGCTTCTTCGCAGAGGGCGCGCTCGTCTGTGTTCGTGGGTTGCTGATAGACGAACGAGTAGCCGTGGTCGTTTGAGCGAGTGAAATTATCCGGGGCGGTGTCGCGGCACACGTCACAGTCAATGCACTGCGAGTCAACGTAAAACTCGCCGCCGACGTTCTCTTCGACTTTATCGTTTGAGTCTGCCAATACTTTTGCTTCCTTCTTTAACGACAGTGACGAGTTGAAAGCATGTCTTTTCTCGTCACTCGCCACTGCTTTTATCCTACTGCCAACATGCGATCCAACGCGACGCGCGCCCAACGAGCCGTCTCTGCGGGGACGGTGATCTGGTTGACGACGACTCCGGCGACGAGCGATTCCAGCGCCCACGCCAAGTTCTGCGGCGCGATGCGGTACATCGTGGCGCACATGCAGAGGTCGGGCGCGAGCAGGCGGATATGCTTGTCGGGGAAACGTTGAATCAAACGGTTGACGAGATTGACTTCCGTGCCGACAGCCCAAGCCGAGCCGGCGGGCGCTTGCTCCAAAGTTTTAATAATGTACTCGGTCGAGCCGTTGTAGTCGGACATCTCAACGACCTCGCGCGTACATTCCGGGTGGACCAGCACGTTGATGCCCGGCAC
>JALZKK010000363.1 GCA_030859285.1 Acidobacteriota bacterium
TGCTCGGAGCGCGGGATCGTTATCCGGTGGGTTCGCGCCCACTTTTTCTTTTGCGCGTAGAGCAATTTTCCGGTCGAAGGGACATCTAAATAACCAGTGGCGGAAGGGTCGGTTGAAGAACGTGTGCGGGAGATTGCCGAGCGGGCGGCGGCAGAATACGGTGTCGAACTGGTTCACGCCGAAGTCGCCGGGACGGGGCGCAACACCATCATCCGCGTCTTTATCGACAAGCCGGACGGAGTGACTCACGAGGACTGCTCGCTCGTCAGCCAGCATGTCGGCACGATGTTGGACGTGGAAGACTTCATCAATTCAGCTTATACGCTGGAAGTCTCCTCGCCCGGCCTCGAACGTGGCCTTTACCGGCGAGAGGATTACGAACGTTTCGCCGGCCAGATGGCGAAGTTGAAAGCGCGCGTGCCGGTCGGCGGCCAGCGCAATTTTCGCGGGCGCATCACCGGCGTCGAAGGCGACGACGTGATCTTTGACGACAAGACGAGCGGCCCAGTCCGCATTCCCGTCTCAAGCATCGCCAAAGCGAATCTTGAGATCGACGTTGAAGAAGAATTTCGTCTCGCGGCAGAACGCGAGAAAGCCGCCGCACAAAAGGGCGGCGCGACAACTGAATAACAACTGAATAGCGACAGAGAGGCCAGAGTTTAGAAGTCAGTGAAAGCAGAACTGCTTTCCTCACCTCAAACCTGCAACCTCAAACCTGAAACCTCTAAATTATGAGCGCATCCATCGGTCAAAGTATTGACGCATTGTGCAAGGAACATGGCATCGACCGCGAGTTGGTGGTCGAGGCGATGAAGGAAGCCGTGCGCGCGGCGGCGCGCAAGCAGTTCAAGTCCGGCGAGGAGATTTACGTCGAGTGGAGTTCAGATGCCGGGATCGAATTGTTCGCGTCGAAAGTGGTGGTCGAGGAAGTGACCAGTCCGGGGCGCGAAATGTCTCTGGAAGAAGCGCGCGAGATGGCGGGCGACGAGGTGGATGTCGGCGACGAATTGCAGTTGCCTTTGCCGATGGAAGAGATGGGTCGCATCGCGGCGCAGACGGCCAAGCAGATTCTGTTTCAGAAAGTGCGCGACGCCGTGCGCGCTAATGTCTATGAGCAATATGTCGATAAGATCGGCGATCTCATCAACGGCTTCGTCAAGCGTTTCGAGCGCGGCGACATGATCGTTGATTTGGGGACGGTCGAAGCGATCCTGCCGCGCAAGGAACAGCCGCGCGGCGAGCAGTGGGGGCAGGGCGAGCGCATCCGCGTCGTCATTAACGACGTGGCGAAGGAAGCGAAAGGGCCGCAAGTTGAAGTCTCGCGCACCAGCCCGGAATTATTGAAGCGCCTCTTTGAGATGGAAGTACCGGAGATTTACGACGAGACGGTGGTGATCAAATCCGCCGTGCGCGAGCCGGGCGAGCGGGCGAAGATCGCGGTGGCGTCGAACGAACGCGATGTCGATCCGGTCGGCGCGTGCGTCGGCATGAAGGGATCGCGCGTGCAGGCGATCATCCGCGAATTGCGTGGCGAGAAGATCGACATTATCGAATGGTCGGATGAGCCTTCAGTGTTTGCGGCGAACGCTTTGTCGCCCGCCAAAGTTAATCAAGTCCGCATCACGGACATCGAGCGGCGGCAGATGGAAGTGATCGTCAATGAAGATCAGCTCTCGCTCGCCATCGGCAAGCGGGGGCAGAACGTGCGTCTGGCGACGAAACTCGTCGGCTGGAATATCGACATCCGTAGCGAGGAAGAATTAAAGCGCGAAGTCTCCGAGCAAATGGGCGCGCTCATTGCTGCGGGTGGCGCAGTTCCGCTGACAGCTCTTGAAGGCGTGACGGCGGCGACTACGTCAGCGCTCGCCGAACATGGCATTGAAGACATCGATACGCTCGCCAACACTTCGCTTGACGATCTCGTTGAGTACCTCGACAGTTCGCTCGACGAGGCCGAGGCGATCATCGCTTCGGCGCAACGCGTCGTCGCCGTGCGCGATAAGAGCAAGGCGGAAGAGACCGGCGATGAAGAATCCGCTGCTGAAGGCACTGAGACCGTTGAAGGTGAAGGCGGCGAGATTGCTGAAAGTGATGAGACCGCCGGCTTCGTCGCAGCGTCCGAGCCGTTGGCGGAAGCAGGAGCGCCTGAATTGATGTTGGAAGAAACTGAGCCAATCGTACAACACGCGATTTCCGCCGAGTTCGATCCGTCGAGCGATGCAGGCGAAGTCGAGCCGTCTGAAGCGATGACCGCCGAAGGCTATGATGAAGCCGTCGAACAGCGTGCGCCTTTCCAAGCCGAGCCGGAAATTCTCGCGCAAGATTCCGCCGATCCGGTCGCATTGACGGAAGCCGAGCCGATGGCGGCAGACGAGTTAATTTTGCAGGAAGCCGGGCGCGACTTGCGCCCCGACACGATCACGCCGTCGCCCGACATCACTTCCACGGGCGCGGCTATGTTCGCCGACGAAATGGCGGCGGAAGAAGCCGAAGAAGTTCCCGTCGAAGAAGACGAGCCGTTTGCGCCGCTGGTCGATGCGACGGAGGCTTCGGCCCCTGAAGTTCAAGTGTCGTCCGCTCCCGCGCCCGAGTATCGGGTCGAGACGAACGACGAAACAAACGCTGCTCAAGACAATGAGAAGCCTGAAGAAGATGCTTCCGGCAGCGCACAGTAACCGCGGGCCGCGTGTCGCTCTCCTGACAGGGGGCGGCGCGTTGTGCCTCAGCCCGCCTTAATTCCCTTCCGTCACGGTCGGACACTCGACCAGCGCGGCGGAAGGGAAAGAGAGGCGGTGTTCTTTCAACCTTTTGCAGCGCACGACGCCGTTTTATCAAAGCGTCGAAGTAAGGAGTGCATGACCGTTACACATTCCAAGGTTCGTATTTACGATCTCGCCAAAGAGTTGAAGCTCGAAACAAAGCGGCTGATCGAAGAAGTGCGCCGTGAGGGCGTCGATGTCAGCGTGCCGTCGAACACGATCTCGAAAGAGTTGGCCGAGAAAATTCGGAACAAATACTTTCCGAAGAAAGAGACGACTGCTCCGCGCACCGTCCGCGTCGTCAAGAAGGCCGCGCGCCCCGCGACGGCAGACGATCAGGCAGTTGGCGATGACATTCATGCGTCCGTGCCACCCGCCGCGCCGCCGGCTGACATCCATACGTCCGCCGCACCGATAACGGCGGAGGCAACTGCTCCCGTCGAAGAGACAGAGACCGGCGGCAAGGCCGTCCGTCTCTTCAAGAAACTCGCGCCGGCAGCGCGCGCCGAACAGTCGGCTCAATCCACACCAGCGGACCACGCCCCGACTGCAACCGACATGGCGGCGCGAGAGTTCGAACCGGATCAGGCGGCGATTGAAACGGAGACTATACCTATCGAAACGACTATCCCGGCCTCTTCAGACGTCCAGACCAACGGCGCGCCGTCGTTGGCGACAGCGTCGCCCACTGCGGCCAACGCCGCGCCCGCCGGCCCGTCGCGGCAGATCAAACAATTACGCCTGACGCCAGATGCTCTCAAATCCGGCCTGCGACATGGCGAACGCGCACCCGCGCCAGTCCCGACGGCTCCGCCGCCATCGCCGAGAGAGCGAGTGAGCCGCAGCGGGCGCGAGGCTGAACGCAGCGGCAGGGATCGACACTTGAGAGAGCGTGGAACTGAATATGCCGGGACGCCCGGCGAGAGCGCGAATCCGCAGACCGTCTATACGCCGACGCCGGATCAACGTCGCGGGCGGCGTCCGGCCACGCGGCGCGGTGCGCCCGCCGCCGGGGGCCGCGAAGGTTTTCGCGGGAAGGGCGGACGCTTCGACCGCGACTTTATCGTGCCGCCAAAAGCACGCTCGCTCGAAGAGCGCATCGCCGGCTCGCTCAACGTGGGCTTGGGCGGCGCGAGCGCAGCGTTGAAGCCCGCGCGTCTCGTTGAAGGCTCGACTGTCAAAGAGTTTGCCGAGAAGCTCGGTATCAAACCGAAGGATGTCGTGACGCTGCTCTTGCAGCGCGGCGTCTTCGCCACGATCAATCAATCCTTGAATGATGAGGTGGCCGTCGATCTCGGTCAACGCTTCGGCTATGAAGTGACCTTCGTGCCGTTCGAGGAAATGATCGCCGAAGAAGAGTTCGAGGAATTGATCGCGACCGACACCGACGATGTGGAACTGCCGCGCGCGCCCGTCGTCACCGTGATGGGGCATGTCGATCACGGCAAGACGTCTCTGCTCGACGGCATTCGCGCGACCGATGTCGCGGGCGGCGAGGCCGGCGGCATCACACAGCACATCGGCGCGTACAGCGTGCAAGTCCCAAATCCCGACAATCCCGCGGAGATGCGCCGCGTCGTCTTCCTCGATACGCCGGGACACGAAGCCTTCACAATGATGCGCGCGCGCGGCGCGAAGGCGACCGATGTGGTCGTCCTTGTCG
>JALZKK010000393.1 GCA_030859285.1 Acidobacteriota bacterium
TCAACCTCGCTCTCCCAAAAATAATGGTAGTAGCGCGAGCGATAGATGTAATACTTCACGTCGGCTTTCGTCACCGGCGCACCGAAGAAATAACGCGCGCTGACGTTGAACTGCATTTGTTGTCCGATGGGAACAAATTTCTGCGGCGTCGTGACCAACACTTTGTATTCGGGCTTTTTATATTCCAGCACTTCAAAGTAACTGCTTGCCATGCCGTCGCTCGAATTAACGCTGATGTTGTAGCTGCCGAGCGGCGCTTCGTCGGGAATATCGACTTCGCCGCTGAATGTGCCGCGAGCCGAGAGCGACAACGCTTTCTCGTGAATCTGCGCGCCGCTCGGGTCTTCGACGCTGACGTTGACGCTACTGCCCGATGGCAGCACATAACCGCCGCGCTGTTCCTGCCGTCGGCGCAGAATGCCTTTGAAATAGACTTTTTGGTTCGGGCGATAGACTGGCCGCTCCGTGTAAATGAAGCTCGTTAAACTATCGGAGCCCCCGCCATCGTAGCCACTAAAGTAGAACGAATCGAGATCATTGATCGCGAAGTTGCCCTGCTCGGCGCGCGCCATAATCTGATAAGCGTTGTTGGTCCCCTCGCCGCTTTCTTCATCGCTGCCGCTTTCCTCTGCGGTGGAATCTTCACCCGCTCGCGCGTTCGCCTGCGCGTCGATCTTAACTCTGAGCAGGCCATTGTTATCCGTCTTGCCGGTGGCGATGGTCTTATTGCCTCTGACGACTTCGACTTCGACGCCCGCGCGCGGTGCGCCGGACTGACGATTGACGGCGTAGATCATCAATCCTTTGTCGGCTGAAGAAATTTTCTCCACCAACGCCAGATCGGTGACCATCACGAGGCCATAAGCGCGCAAATCATTGTTGACCGCCTCGACGACATAGACGCCCGGCTCACGTTTGCCGAGCGAGATCGCGCGGCGATCATATTGGTACTTGAGCGGCGGCAACTGCTCGCGCCAACTGCTGACCATCTGATCTGGATTGATGAGCGGCACGCGCGCGTAGTCGGCGACGTTCAGCGGCACGCGATGGCTCGTGTCTTCCCGTTCGTCGTCGCGCCGAAAAGTTTGATTGAAGCCACGCCGCGAATCTTGCTGCAACTGGCTGCGGACGTAACGACGCACGCGATAAAAGAACCAATTCTTGAAAGCCCGCACGCGCTCCAAAAAAGTCGGCGCGCGCTTGCGCCAGAAATCCTCAAACGCGCCTTCTTCCGCCTCGCCGGCTTGATGTGGATTTTCCAGTTGCTTGAAAAATTTGACGGGATCATTAACGCGATAGACGCGAAAATCGAGCGCGTCCAGATCGCGATAATTGAGCCACAAGCGCGCCCGCTCATTGGTCCCATAGCTGCGATTAGTGTTGAGCGAAAAATACGGCTGCGGCGGCCCGGCCTCCGGGTTACGCTCAACGTATTCTTCCGCCGCCGGCAACTCCTGCGGCACACCCGCCGCGAGGACGCGCAGCCGCCAGTAGGTGAAAGAAAAGATGGCGGCAATGATCGCGAGGTAAACGAGAATGCCGGAAAGGGCTGTGCGCTTATTCATAAGTTTTAGGTGACGACGGGAAAATTAACCACGAAGAACACGAAGAAGCAAAAATGAGTCGAGTTGCGCTTCATTCATAGGCATCCTTCGTGTCCTTCGTGTCCTTCGTGGTTAATCATTCTTCACGAAAGAGCCGGATTCATCACGTCTCCGATTCACTGCAAAATCTTCAACCGATAAAACCCTAAAAAATTCCGATTGCTTGCGACAGGCCGCCAACGCCTGTCCGGGTGTTGGTCCAGCACGGCGAGGCGCACTTTCTTGATCGTGCCTTCGTCGCCCGCCGTCGCGCCCGTGTGATAGACCACCCAATCCGCCGCGCCTTCCGACGCCTCGCGCGCCGGGCCGAGAAAGATCATCACGTGATACGGATACTTCTGCGCCCACGGTTGATAAAAGAAAAGCAGATCGCCCGGCTTCGCTGCGCTTCGTTCGCGGCTGATGAAATCGGTGTTGTAATCTTTGAGCGTGCGCGCGTCGGCGAACTCGGAGAAAGTTTGATCGTCAAGGTCGGTCTCGCGGAATGCGCCGACTGAAGTGCGGAACAGCTTCTCGCCGAGCGTCGCGCGAATGAATTGTGCAGCGCGCACTTCCGAAGCGAACGCCTCATAATTCGCGCCCATCTTCTGAAACCACAGACGATCATGCGCCCGTAGAGCCTCGCGCCAAGCGAAGCGCACCAACCCCGCGCAATCGCGCTGCTCCGCATTCCACGCCGCGCTCATCTCGTAAAACTGCACCTCGGCGATCCCCGTGAACCACCGCCGGAAATTCTCGCGGTCATTGTACGAACGCAACTCCGCCACATCCGGCAGCCCGTCGCGATCCGCATCGATCTCGCCGACGGTTTCAGCCAACAACTGGCTCCGCGCGGATACCGGGGCTGAAGGCGCGTGTGCTTGCGACTGGCCGCCGCAGGCCGCGCATAGCAAGCAGGCGCAAATCAAAGCCGTTATGATGTAGTAAGAATAATTCATGTGTTGAAAGTCGAATGCTGTTGCCGGTTCAGCGTCGAGCGTTGATCTCATTTTCAAGAATGCGCTGAACCGCGTTTCTTGCGTAGGCTGCGCCGCGCATCATACTCTGGCCTCCTGCGTCAGGTCACGAAAAAACTGTTTACAATTCACATCACGACGCGGATTATCTACCACGTCAGAAACAAATGCAGCGCGGGCGCAGACGTTGGGCCGGTTGGGCAGCACGGGACGCTGCCGCTCTCATCTCAGGTCTTAACTGTGGCTGCCCACATTGATTATCTCCGGCAGTTACCGGAGGCTGTCATCGGTCGAAAGCATGATTGCTCTCAACTTTCAAATTTGAGATTTCAAATTCGCAACAATGTCGATTTTAATTGCTGAAGACAACGTAGCGCAGCGACGTTACTTGCGGGAGTTGTTGGAGCGCGAGTTTGCGGCGCACGCGCCGGTGATCGAAGCTGGGGATGGGGATGAGGCGGTGGAATTGGCGCGGAAGTTTCAGCCGGAGTTGTGTGTGCTGGATATTCAGATGCCGAAGTTGTCGGGGGTCAAGGCGGCGCGGGCGATCTGGCGGGAGCAACCTAATGCGCGGATCATTTTTTGGACGCAGTTTCCGCATGAGGTTTATATCAATGAGATACGGAAGTTGATCCGGGCCGTCGAGCCGCCGCCGGCTTATGGATTCATTCATAAGAATAATCCGGAGTCGCGTTTTCTGCGTTTCGTCGCCGCCGTGTTGGAAGATGGGGCGGACATGATCGATCCGGCGTTTAAGGATTCGTTCAAGCGTCCGTTGTTGACGGAGTTTGAGGCGGAAGCTCTGTATTATCTGGCGTTGGGGTTGTCGAACTGGGCCATCGCGCGCAAGTGCAGTCTCAGTTTGCGCGGCGTCGAGAGCCGGTTGGCGACGCTCTATGAAAAGTTGTTCGTCTCGAATGCGGAAGGCACGGCGCATGAAACTTACGACAAACTCGCCTATAACATTCGGACGCGCGCTTTCTTTGAAGCCCTGCGGCGCGGACTGATCAATAGTGATGAGTTGGAGAAGGCCGAACGCGACTTGGAAGCATGGATCGAGCGTGATCGGAAGAGATTTGCAGAAGAGCAAAAGAAGGCGAGCGGCAAGCAGTGAGCCGAGACAATAAAATTGTAGGGGCAGGGCTGGTCCCTGCCCGGCGCGCGAATGCGCGAACTGCATCGCGCAAGCTCAACCTTGAGAGAAGACGAACCTCGACAACGCGCCATGCGGCGCGGCGGGCAGGGACCAGCCCTGCCCCTACAGTCTTCACGCGCATTTGGCGTTTTCGGGGCATTGCCCTGAAAGCTGCTCATCATTGCCTGTTGGCCTTCAGTCTTCTCTTCGCCGTCTTCGGTCAAAATAAAAATGACAAACCGACGCCGCCCAATCTCCACCAATGGGGCGCGGTGACGCTGTTTCATGGGTTGCCGTCAGATCGCGTGCGGGCGATAGCGCAAGACGCGGACGGCGCGCTGTGGTTCGGAACAGACAATGGATTGGCGAAGTATGACGGGCGGCGGACGCAGACCGTCTTGATCGAAGGCTTGAATGCAAGCCGCGTGCTGGCTTTGCAGTTTGAAGAGTCGGGCGCGCTGTGGATCGGAACTGACGCGGGCGCGGCGCGGTTGGCGAATGGACAGTTTCAAGTGATCGCGGAGACGAAGGAGCAGACCGTCACTGCGATTCTCTTGCCGGAGCGCGGGCGCGCGTTGTTGGCGACGGATAATGGCGTCGTCTATGAATGCCGCGTGGTGTCGGTTGAGGATGATGCTAATCGAGCGTCGTCGTCTTTCAACTCGCGCGGCGAGGGCGGGCCGACGGTGAGAGAGGCATTCAGTGTGCGTGCGTTGCCGGAGACGGCCTTGACAAGCGCCGACAGTGAGCGGCCCGGCTTGCTGCATTTGACGAGTCTCGCACAGGGGACCAATGGCGTTGTCTATACCGGCACGCGCAGTCGTGGCGTGTTGGCATTGGAGAATGGCGCGGTGCGCGAGTTGAATAGTCGCCCGCGCGCTTTCTTCGTCGAGGCGGTGGAACAGGACGCGGATGGCGCGCTGTGGATCGGAGCGCGAGCCAAAGGCGCGGACAGTGGGCTGTACTTGGCGCGCGATGTGTTGCGCCCATCGAAGATAGGAAATGGCATCGGCACGGTGAACGCGATCAAACGCGGGGCGGGTGATGATCTGTGGGTCGGAACAGACGGGCAGGGCGCGTTGCTCGTGCGCGGTGGGCGGATCGTCGAACGCTTCACTTTTGCAGGGACGGCGGGCGGCTTGCGCTCGGATCAAATCTCGGCAGTCTTCGTGGATCGCGAAGGCGTGGTCTGGTTCGGCACGGATCGGGGCGTGTGCCGTTACGATCCGCGCGCCGCGCGTAATGAGCGCGTCTCTGACGATGCAGAGAGCAACTTCGTCCGTGTGCTGTACCGGACAAAAAGCGGCGAGTTGCTGTGTGGAACCAATCGCGGGCTGTTTATTTATGAGCGTGATGCGGGGATGTGGCGCGCGGTTGAGGAGTTGGGCCGCGAAGTGGTTCACGCTTTGGCTGAGGATGGGCGGGGTCAATTGCTGGTCGGGACAGCGCGCGGATTGTACGCGGGATCGTCTGCCGCACGTGAGAGCGAGTTGCCGGGCGAGACAGAAAACAACGAAGCGGAGCAAGAGAGCGGGCGGCGCGGCGAGAATGTGCGCGCCGTCGAAATTTTTCAAAAGCAGACGTATCTTGCGATTTACGGACGAGGCGTCGAGCGATTGGAAGGCGAGCGGCGGGCGCGCGTGTGGCCTGACGCGCGAGAAGCGAATCCACAGTTATACGAAGTGACGGCGTTGCACGCCGACGGCGACGGGCGTTTGTGGATCGGGACGGCGCGTGCGGGCTTGTTTGTGTATGAGGGCGGGCGTGTTAGTCGTGCGATGGGCGCATTGGCGGATGCACAGTTTGGCGCGGTGCGTGCGATGGCGGGCCGCAGTGATCGCGCGTTGTGGTTGGCGACGGAGCGAGGGCTGTTCATTTACGCGCAAGACAAGTTGATCGCCGCCGCGCCCGGCGTCGATGCGCGCGACGTAATGGTTGATGGCGCGACGCAAGACAAACGCGAGTTGCCGATTGCCGCTTGGTGCGCGACGGCGGGCGGGTTGTTGCGCGTGGTGTTGGACGCACGGATTGGTCCCCTCGTCTCACGGCTCGACGCAGAGCAGGGCTTGGCTTCGGCCAACGCTTTCGCGTTGTTGCGCGGTGATGTTGAAGAACAAGATGCGCCGGAGTCTCTTTTGATCGGGACGGGTCGCGGCGTCGTGCGTTATCAACCGGGCCGGGAGTTTCCGTCGCTCGTGCCGGCGCGTGTGTTGAGCCGCCGCTTGCACACGCCCGTAGAGATGCACGGCGGGATCGATTTGGGCTATCCCCAGAACAGCCTCGCGCTCGATGTGGCAGCCTTGAGCAGCCGCACTTACCCGGAGCAGTTTCAGTATGCGTTCTTCCTGCGCGACGGGGCGGGGAAGGAGATCAAACGAAAACTCTCGCGCGATTCGCAGTTCGTGATGGAGAATCTCGCGCCGGGCCGTTACACAGTCGAGGCCGTCGCGTTCACGAAAGACCTCGTGGCGTCAGCCCCGCTTGCGTTTGCGTTTACGGTCGGGCGCGCGCCGTTTCCGTGGATGACGGCATTGCTGGCCGTCCTGCTCACGCTTGCGCTCGTCGCGCTTGTGTGGGGCGCGCGGCAGCATTGGCGCATCCGGCGCACGACCGCAGAACTGTCTGCCGCGCATCACGAGTTGGCCGGCGCGCGGCTCGAACTCGCAAACGAAGCCGAGCGCGAACGCCGCCGCATCGCCCGCGACTTACACGATCAGACGCTCGCCGATCTGCGGAGCCTTCTGCTGCTCACGGATCAATTGCCGAAAGCCGTAACGGAAGGGACCAACGGTCATCAACCGCAGGCGCAACTTGCCACTGTCGATCCGGCGACGTTCCGGGCCGAGATCGAATCGGTCTCAAACGAAATCCGCCGCATCTGCGAAGACCTCAGCCCGTCGGCTTTAGAAAATGTCGGACTGGCGGCGGCACTCGAATGGGCGCTCGCCAACGCCGTCGCGCACTTGCCGGAGGAGCGCAAGTTTAAGTATCAATTTTCGTGTCAAGACGAACTGGAAGAGGGCGTCGATTTCGCGCCCGGCGTGCGAATGCAGATTTATCGCATCGCGCAGGAAGCCATCAACAACGTCTGCCGCCATGCTGCCGCGACGCGCGTTAGCCTCGCCGTCTCGCTCAGTCAAACGGGCGAACTGCGTCTCACGCTCGAAGACGACGGGCGCGGCTTCGATGCGCGCAACCACCAAGCACAACAGGGTCGCGGCCTCGCCAACATCCGCGCCCGCGCCAAACTCATCGAGGCCGCAGTCGATTGGGAAAAGCTGCCCGCGCCCGGCGGCACGCGCTTCACTCTCCACCGGCCAAATTCTGTGATAGCTTTGTCGTGAGATAAAGGAGACTCCGCAATGATCACTGTTGCTAATCGTATCTACGTTAAGCCGGAATACGCCGACGCTTTTGAGGCGCGGTTCCGCGAGCGGGCCGGGCTGGTGGACCAGATGCCCGGATTCATTTCTAACCAAGTCCTGCGTCCCGTCAACGACGGCGAGCCGTATGTAGTTTTCACCACTTGGCAGAGCCGTCAGGACTTTCT
>JALZKK010000406.1 GCA_030859285.1 Acidobacteriota bacterium
CGCTGCTTTGAAATTTTGAGCTACGGCGGAATGGGCCACACCGCCGGCATTCACACGCGCTCGCGCGAGATGGCGACCGCTTACGGCATGGAGATGCCCGCCTCGCGTGTCGTCGTCAATACGCCGACCACACACGGCGCAATTGGTTTCTCGACGGCGCTTCCGCCCTCGATGACTTTGGGTTGTGGTTCGTGGGGCGGCAACGTCACCTCCGACAATATCTCTCCGCTGCACTTGATGGACATCAAACGTGTCGCCTTCGAGACCCGGCCAGTCAAGAGCGTGCGTCCCGCGCGCAGTGCGACGGCGCAACCTTCAATGATACCCGCCGCCGCTTCGCAACGTGCGGCAGCGGACGCGCCCGCGAGCGGCATCAACCGCGCAGATGTCGCCGCCATCGTGGATCGTTTTCTTGCTTCCCGCAGCGTCGGCCAACCCGCGCCGCAGCCAAGCGCGCCGATCATCAATCCGTCTATGCCACATACTGAAGCCATCTCGCCCGCGCAGAGCAACGGCGGCACGAACGCTGGCAACGCAGTCGCACAGCAACAACGTCCCGCTTCGCCCGCGAACGGCGGCGCACAGCAGGGGACCAACGGGCGCAAGGCCGTGGACTTCGTCTCCGAAGACGACGTGCGCCGCGCCATCCAAAAGGGCGAGAAGATTTACGTCAACGCCAAGACGATCATCACGCCTTCCGCGCGCGATATTGGCGAGCCAGCAGAGGTTTTCGCTAAAACTTAAGACGGCTTGTGTTTTGCCCTGTCGAAGTCAAAGCATGAGAAATGTAATTAGGGTGATATTGCTGATTTCCGCACTGCTCTTCGTGGCTTCGCTGGCTACCTGCTACTTCGGAGTAAAATACGAAATCAGTAAGCTCCCGCCGGATCATCCTGCCCACACCGGTGATAACGATTGGATCGGCGTTGAGTGGATTGCGCGTGGGATGGCGATGCAAGCTATCGCGCTCTTCGGAGTCCTGATTACGCTTGCGGCTCGGATCGTAAGCCGCAAATATACGGGGGCAAAAGGTGTTTCTCGCTAAAGTTGTCGGCACAGTCTGGTCCACCAAGAAGACGCCTGATCTGGAGGGCGTCCGTTTTTTGATTGTGCATCCGATTGAGTTGGACAAAGAACCGTCGCGGAGCATCGTCGTCGTCGCTGATAGACTCGGCGCAGGCGTCGGCGAAGTTGTGATATGCGCTTACGGCAAGGCCGCGCGCTCCGCCATCGGCGATCAGGAAATGTCGATTGAAGCGGCGGTCGTCGGCATCGTGGATCGCATGGACATCCAAGACACGCCTTCCGACGAACTACGCGACGCGGCTTATGATTTACGAGCCGGCGACAACGGGAGAAGACAGTAAACAGTTTTCAGTTTTCAGAAATTGCCTTTGACCTTTTGCTGAAAACTGAAAACTGAAAACTGACTATGCCTAACGAAGACCTCATCTATCGCATTACGCGCGCTGTTTATGGGCGTTTGGGCGCGGGCGCGGACGAGCGTGTAGTGGAGAATTTGGTGACGGACATTTATCGTGCGATTGAGCCGGTAGTCGAAGAACACAGCGGCGCGGGCGATGATGCAGATCTGTTGGGGCGTGGGAGTTGGCACTCGCTCAGTCCGCGTAAGCGGGGGAAGGGTCGGGAAGGCTCGGAGGAGCGGATTGTGGTGTCGGTCTTCGGCGTGGATCATCCGGGGATCGTGGCGGGCGTCACGAATATTCTGGCCGACTCGCAGTGCAGCATCGCCGACATCAACCAGACCGTCGTGCAGGGCAAGTTCGCGATGGTGATCATTGCCGACACCATGCGCTCCAATGAGTCGGTCGCCGCCCTCAAAGACCGCTTCCGCCAAGAAGGCGAGCGCCTCGGCGTCAACATCTACGCCCAACGCGAAGACCTCTTCCACGCTATGCACCGAATTTGAAAACAGTGATAAGTGACGAGTGACGAGTTGAAGAACTTGTCTTGGCTCGTCACTCGTCACTCATCACTGCTTTTATGGAGCCTGAGATAGCACGTCAATGTCTGGCTTGTGGCGCGGCGGTACGCGGGCGGGCGAAGTTTTGTCCGCAGTGCGGGATCAACATGAGCGAGTCGCCGACGTTGAGCCGGCCTGAAGGGATGGGACCAATGGCGCAACCGGAACGACGGCCTGCGGCGAGTAGTGAAATGAAGCAGCCGCCCGCCCGGCAGCCGGGAAGTGCGCCGCCGCTTCCGTCAACGATTCCCGCTACGCGAGATGCGGAACAGGCTCACGAGGCGGGAGCAGGCAATGAATTACAGCAGTCACGCGCGTTGCCGGTTCCGACACATCCGATTGCCACGGCGACGGAAGCGCAAGGCCGCCCGTCTGTCGGGAGTGCGCGCGGTGATAAGGGTGCAGCGCGCGAGCGCGCCGCAACATTCCACGAAGTTTCGACCAGCGTGCTGGACGAGGCGACCGACGATCCGGGCGTGCGCTTTGTGCTGATCGCGTGCGCCCTCTTCGCGCTCTTCATCGTCATCCTGATCTTCAGCTACATCCTCAGATGATAGAGGATAGAGGATAGTGAAAAACTATTTCCCTCTACCCTCTACCCTCTATCTTCTATCCTCTACACTTATGGACTACACACAGGCAGAAATTTTACAAACTGTGCGGATGACGGAGATCGAGCATCTGGACGTTCGCACCGTCACGCTCGGACTTTCTTTGCACGATTGCGCGAGCGATTCAATCGCGGAGACGGCGCGGCGTGTGGGAGCGAAGATCGAACGGACGGCGGAAAGATTAGTCCCCACCGTTGATGAGATCGGCGCAGAGATCGGCATTCGCATCGCCAACAAACGCATCTCGATCACGCCCGCCGCCATGATCGCCGGCGGCGCGGAATCGGTCGAAGATTTCGTGACGCTCGCGCGCGCGATTGACGAAGCGGCGGCGCGCGTCGGCGTGGATTTCATCGGCGGCTATTCCGCGCTCGTGCATAAAGGTTGGACGAAAGCCGAAGGTATTTTTCTCGATTCGATTCCCGAAGCGTTGGCGACGACGAAGCGACTGTGTTCTTCGGTGAACGTCGCGACGACACGCGCCGGAATCAACATGAACGCCGTGCAGCGCGTCGGGCGGATCATCAAAGCAGCAGCGGAGTTGACGCGTGACGAAGGTGGGCTGGCCTGCGCCAAGTTCGTCTGCTTCGCCAACGCGGTTGAAGATAATCCCTTCATGGCGGGCGCGTTTCACGGCGTCGGTGAGCCGGAGGCAGTGATTAACGTCGGCGTCTCCGGCCCCGGCGTCGTCAACACGGCGGTGAGAAACGCGCCCAAAGACATGCCGCTCGACGAGCTGGCCGAACTGATCAAAAAAATCTCTTTCAAACTCTCACGCGCCGGCGAACTGATCGGGCGCGAAGCAGCCAGACGTTTAGGTTTGCGCTTTGGCATCATCGATCTCTCGCTCGCCCCAACGCCCGTCCCCGGCGATTCCGTCGCCGAAATTATTGAAGCCTTCGGCTTCGAGCGCGCGGGCGCACCCGGCACGACCGCCGCGCTCGCGCTCTTGACCGACGCCGTGAAGAAAGGCGGCGCGATGGCTTCGAGTTCCGTCGGCGGCATGAGTGGCGCGTTCATCCCCGTTTCGGAAGACGCCGCGATGATCGAAGCGGCGCAAGTCGGCGCGCTCACTCTGGAAAAGCTCGAAGCATGGACGAGCGTCTGTTCCGTCGGCCTCGACATGATCGCCGTCCCCGGCTCCACGACGGCAGAGACCATCGCCGCCATTATCGCCGACGAGATGGCGATTGGAGTGATGAACAACAAAACCACCGCCGTCCGCATCATCCCCGCGCCCGGCAGAGAAGTCGGCGATATGGTCGAATTCGGCGGGCTGCTCGGCACCGCGCCCGTCATGCCCGTCAACCGCTTCGACTGCGCCGCCTTCATCCGTCGCGGCGGGCGCATCCCCGCGCCCATCCACTCGCTGCGAAACTAATTCCGACCCGAATCATGGCAAATATACTCAGGACGACTCATAAAACAGAGCGCACGGGCGTCGCAGTCGTGATGCATTGGATGCGGGAGATTATCGCGCGTCGCAATCTCGATTTGGGCTTGCCCGATGTCGAGACTTCCGGTACAGACCGCAAAATGCCTGATCTCGTGATTTACGAATCGCGCCGCAGCCAGCAAATCCTCTGTCTGATTGAAG
>JALZKK010000047.1 GCA_030859285.1 Acidobacteriota bacterium
CGCCTCGCTGAAGACACGCGCCGTGAATATAACTGGAAACGTTGGGGGCCGTACCTCTCTGAGCGGCAGTGGGGAACGGTGCGCGAGGACTATTCGCCGTATGGTTCGTGCTGGGAGTATTTCCCGCACGACCACGCGCGCAGCCGCGCGTATCGTTGGGGTGAAGACGGGCTGTTAGGGATCGCGGATCGCGAAGCCCGCCTCTGTTTCGCGCTGGCGCTGTGGAACGAGCGCGATCCGATCTTGAAAGAGCGACTGTTCGGGCTGACCAACAGCGAAGGCAATCACGGCGAGGACGTGAAGGAGTGCTACTTCTATCTCGACTCGACGCCGACGCACACTTATTTGAAAGCGCTCTACAAGTATCCGCAAGCTGCGTTTCCTTATCAACAACTGATCGAAGAGAACCGGCGGCGCGACAATCAAGTGCGCGAGTTTGAATTGGAGGAGACCGGCATCTTTGACGACGACCGTTACTTCGACATCTTCGCCGAGTATGCCAATGCGACGCCAAACGACATTCTGATCCGCATCACTGTCTTCAATCACGGCCCGGAGACGGCGCGCTTGCACCTGCTCCCGACGCTCTGGTTCCGCAACACTTGGTCTTGGGGCCGCACCGGCGAGGGCTACTGGCCCAAACCGCGCATCTCGGCCATCTCTGAGAGCGCGCTCGTCGCCGAACACACCACGCTCGGCGAGTTTCACCTTGAAGTCGAGCCTCTTGCCAGCCAATCAGCGCCGGAGTTCCTTTTCACCGAGAACGAGACCAACGCCGCGCGACTCTTCGGCGCGTCGAATACAACGCCTTATGTGAAAGACGCTTTCCACGAGTATGTCATCCACGAGCGCGCCGATGCTGTGAATCCTGAACGCACGGGGACCAAAGCCGCCGCGCACTATCGGCTCGAAGTCCCGGCGCGCGGCTCTGTCAGCGTGCGCCTGCGGCTCTACCACAAAGACGAAACGCCGGCTTACTCCTTCGGCCACAATTTCGACGACATCTTCGACGAGCGCATCCGCGAGGCCGACGAATTCTACGAGGCATTGGTCCCCGCGAACCTTTCGCCGGAAGCCAAAGAAGTCATGCGGCAGGCTTACGCCGGTCTGCTTTGGTCGAAGCAGTTTTATAACTACATCGTCGCGGAGTGGCTACAGGGCGATCCGTCGATGCCGCCGCCGCCAGCCCGAAGGCTCGACGGGCGCAACCATGATTGGAAAAATCTGCACAGCCGCGACATCATTTCCATGCCCGACAAGTGGGAATACCCGTGGTTCGCCGCGTGGGACTCGGCGTTTCACATGATCGCGTTCGCCACCATCGATCCGGAGTTCGCGAAAAAGCAACTCGTCCTCTTCCTCCGCGAGTGGTACACGCACCCGAACGGGCAACTTCCGGCCTACGAGTTCGCCTTCAATGACGTGAACCCGCCGGTTCATGCGTGGGCCTGCTGGCGCGTCTATAAGATGGCGACGGACGAGGGGGGCAAACGCGACCGGCTGTTTCTTGAGCGTGTCTTTCAAAAACTGCTGATCAACTTTACTTGGTGGGTCAACCGTCAGGACGTGGAGGGCAAGCAGCTTTTCTCCGGCGGCTTTCTTGGCCTCGACAACATCGGCATCTTTGATCGCTCGAAGCCACTGCCGACCGGCGGCCATTTGGAACAAGCTGACGGCACGGCATGGATGGCTTTCTATTGCGGCACAATGCTCTCGATGGCTTTGGAGTTAGCGGCGGCAGAGCCGGAGTATGAAGACGTCGCTTCAAAATTCTTCGAGCATTTCGTCGGCATCGTGGATGCGATGAACGCGATTGGCGATCAAGGATTGTGGGACGAGTTGGACGGATTTTACTACGACGAGATCAAAGTTGAGGGGCGCGAGATTCCGTTGCGCGTGCGCTCGATGGTCGGGTTGATTCCGCTCTTCGCGGTGGAGAATTTGGAAGAGAGTGTGATCGAGCGTCTGCCCGGATTCAGCAAACGGATGCGCTGGTTCCTCGACAATCGCCCCGATCTTGCGCGCCACATCTCGTACATGGAAGCCTGCCAAGACAATCATCCGCATCATCACCGGCTGCTCGCGATCCCTTCGCGCGCTAGATTGGAGCGGCTGCTGAAATACGTCCTCGACGAGCGGGAGTTCCTTTCGCCTTTCGGCGTTCGCTCGCTCTCGCACATCCACGAAGAGCATCCGTTCGTGTTGCACGTGAACGGCACGGAGTATCAAGTGAGCTATGATCCGGGCGAGTCGCAGACCGCGCTCTTCGGCGGCAATTCGAACTGGCGCGGCCCCGTCTGGTTCCCCGTCAATTATTTGCTGATCGAAGCGCTGGAACGTTATCACCATTTTTACGGCGATGGCCTCCGCGTCGAATGCCCGACCGGCTCAGGTATCTCGATGAACCTCGCCGAAGTCGCCGACGAATTAAACCGCCGTCTCGCCAGTATCTTCCTCCCCGACGAGGCAGGCCGCTCTCCGTGGCAAGGCGACAATGCGCGCTTCGCCCATGACGAACACTGGCGCGATCTCGTCCTCTTCCACGAATACTTCCACGGCGACACAGGCCGCGGCATCGGGGCCTCGCACCAAACCGGCTGGACGGCTCTCGTCGCCCACTGCCTCGACGACATCGGTCGGCAGACAGTCAAAGCGCACTTACACGAGAGCGGCAGCCAACGCGAAAAAGATTTAGCGAGCGCAGATTAACTTGAAGCGTGCGCGTCATTAACCTCTGCGACTCCTCCGCGCCTCTGCGGTGAATGATCGCTGCTTCACCGCAGAGGCGCAGAGAACCGCAGAGGTTTCGCAGAGCAAGCCCTTCGCTGAACTTCGCCGCGCATGCTCAGATTAACTTGGGCTGAGAGCGCGCCGAAAACGGCTCCGGCTCGTGTCATGGAGGTTGCTTCGGGATGAATACGTTTAGCGCCGAATCGTTTGCCGCCGCGCTGGCGATTATCGGCGTCGTCATTATGGTGTCCGCGCTGCTTTCGGGGTTGATCGAGCGCAGCGGGTTGCCACAAGTCGCGGTGTTTCTCGCGCTCGGCGCGGCGCTTGGTCCTGCCGGGCTGGGCGTCCTTGATCTCTCGCTCGACTCGCCGGCGCTGCGCGTCGTTGCGACCCTGAGTCTTGCGCTCGTCCTCTTTACCGACGCCGTCTCGCTCAACATCGCCGAAGTGCGGCGTCGTAGCGCGCTGGCGCTCCGGTTACTCGGGCCCGGCACTCTGCTCTCGGCGGCGCTGATTGCGTTTGCCGGATGGTGGCTGCTGGGTTTGCCGTGGGCCGGGGCTGCGATTCTCGGCGCGGCGCTCGCTTCCACTGATCCGGTGTTGCTGCGCGGGCTGCTGCGTCGCCGGGACATCCCCGAAGACGCGCGCCACGCGCTGCAATTGGAGAGTGGGCTGAACGACGTTGTGCTGTTGCCGGTCGTGCTGGTCGCGATGGTTTTTCTTAATCAAGGCTCGCCGCTCGGAGGCGCTGGTTTTGCCAAACTCGGACTTAATCTGTTCATTCTTGGGCCGGGCGCGGGAATACTGATCGGGCTGTTGGGAGTGGCGGCTTTGGATTTGATCAGGAAACGCCTCGGCGTGCGCCGCGATTATGAATCACTGTACTCGCTCGGCGTGGCGTTCACCGCCTTTGCCGCTGCCGAAGCCGTGCATGGCAGCGGGTTTCTCGCCGCCTTCGCCGCTGGGATGACGATAGCCGCGCTCGACGTTGAACTCTGCGATTGCTTCGTCGAATACGGCGGAGTGACCGCAGAGATGTTGCTGCTCTTTACGTTCGTGCTGTTAGGCGGCTCTTTGATCTGGAGCGGCTTCACGATCATCAACGGAGCGACGCTTGTTTTCACGGCAATAGCAGTCCTGATCCGAACGCCGGTTTATCTCCTGTCACTGTTAGGCTCAGGCGTGGACACGCGCGGACGCCTGCTGATCGCGTGGTTCGGGCCGCGGGGCCTCAGTTCGCTGTTGCTAGTTCTGCTGCCGGTCTTCGCCGGGCTGCCCGGCAGTGAGCAATTGTTCGCGGTCTGCTCTCTCGTGGTCCTCGTCTCGGTCGTGCTGCACGGCGGTTCACCCATGTTGCTGGCACGAGCCGCCCGCAGGCGGTCGCTCAGAGAATCCGCCGAAGCTGCCGGCGATGATGTCGCACGTCCGTTTGGCCCCGGGCCGGCGATGCCGGAAGAAGCCACCCAAATTGCAGCGGACGAATTAGCCAACACAAAGCTGCTCGCCTCTTCTGCACACGGAGACTCTTCGACTTCATCTAATGAGAAGGTCGCCACCTTTGCAACCGTCCCTGCCGCTTCTCGTCAGTCCGGCGCAGATACGGAGAAGCTGCAAATCGGCTCGCAGAGAATCTCACTCGAAGAGTTGCGCCGCTTGTGGCAGGCGAACGAACCGGTGATGATCCTCGACGTGCGTACCGAACGCAGCCTTGAAGGGCAGAACGCTCAAGCGTCGGGGGCGGTGCGAATGCCGCCCGATCATGTGGCCGAACGCGCGCGCGAACTCGGTCTCAAACAGGAGGTGTGGCTCGTCGCCTACTGCGCTTGAACGAACGAAGCGACGAGCGCCCGTGTGGCGCAGGAACTCAGACAAGCCGGATGGAAAAAAGCGCGCGCCCTCACCGGAGGTTGGACGGCGTGGCAGGAAGCTGGCCTGCCCGTCGAGCCGAGAGCCAGAGCGACGGGAGCAGAAGCCACGTAATAAACGTCAGTTGGATTGCTTCGCTGATCGAAAGTTAAAGAAGCAGATGAAAGTTAAACTCAACTCCGCCAAAGCAGCGCTTCTCATCATCGCGTATAACTGTTTTGTCGTGCCAGTGGTTGCGTTCATTCTGGTTCTTGTTTGGCGGATCATCGTCGGCTCAGTTTACGGTTATGCAAAATATGAGCCGATTACTCCGGTTATTTTCTTGCTACTGGCAGCGGTAGTTGCGGAAATTATCCTTGCCGCTAATCTGGCGGACGTAAAGAATGTCAGAGGCATGTTGATTGGCTTTGGCATTTCGCTATTGCTGTCGCCTGTGGTGCTGTTGGCTATATGGCTCTCAATCATGTTGGGTAATCGTTGAGTTACTCTGGCGTCGGTGTGTTGGTACTGCCAGTCGCCGGCTTCGGGCCGCGGACGAAGGCTTCGCCGCGTGGGACCAATTCGGCTTTGGCGGCGAGGGCGTTGAGGACGGCGGCGACGGTCTCTTTGTTGTCCATCTTGAAGCTGGTTGTGCCTTGCACTCCCGTGTCCGGATCGTTGAACTGCATCGTCAGGTAGCGGTACTTCTTCTTAATCAAAAGCGCGGGCAAGGCGTAAATGATCGGAATGCTGCCGATGACAGTGGCTGCACCGGGACGGCGCGATTGGGTGTCGGCAAAGGCGGCGGCGACTGAATGATAAGGGATCGAGATGTACTCAGTGCCTTTCTTGTCGCGGAAGACGAGACGACTGTTGGTGTCGTCAAAGTTGAGCGTCCCGGTCTGCTTCTTCATGTAGCCAAAGACGCCGCCCTCATATTTGGCTTTGACGGACGGCGGCGTCTGCACCACAGCTTTCGGCGTCGCCGCAGCCTGCGGCGTGCTGGCCGTGCTGGCCGGATCGCTCACTGTGCGCGAGCGTTGCGCGGACACGCTGCCGGCGGCGAGGGCAACGACGCAGAGCGCGGACAATACGGAGTTACGATAAAAGTTTTTCATAGCCTTTTCCCTTTAGTTAGTTTGAGGTTTGAGGTTGAAAGCATGAACTTCAAAGCTCAAACTTGAAACCTACGAAATCAGAGACGCGCGCCGCCGAGCGTGCGTTGCCAGACCAACGTCTTCTTTAAGACGCAGAGCCGTTGTCGCTCTTCGAGCGCGCAGAGCGGATCGAGTTGGTCGATGATCGCTTCCAAGAGCGGCACGGCAAACGGCCCGGCGTGTGCGACGACTTGCGAATAATAATGAAGCTGCAAGCGGCCTTCGGCGTCGCGGTGAAACTTCTCCGTCGCGCGCGCGTCCATTCGATAAACTTCCTGCCCGACCGGAATCACACGGCGCGGCACGCCTTGACGAGTCTCGCCGCTTTCCGCGCGCCAACCTAAGAGTAGCACACCGATGATCACGCCTTGCTCGTTCAAGTAATCGGGACTTAAGACCGCCAACTCCGCGCGCGGCGACAAACGCGGCCCGAACTGTCCATATTCAGGATTCAAAAGCTGCGTGTTGTAAACGACGCCGACCACTTCGAGGCCGTCCTCGATGGGCAGCCTGACAAACTGTGCGAAGCCGTAATCCGCCGCGCCCGGCGGCGTCTCCACATCCAGCCGGTCGATCACCCGCCCGACATAATCCACATGCGAATTCGAGGAAACAATTTTAGCGACAAGCATAGAGC
>JALZKK010000085.1 GCA_030859285.1 Acidobacteriota bacterium
AAAACCGCTAACGCCAACACGCCGCACAGCAGCGTGAGACTCTTGAAATTTCCTGTCGGCATAGTTCGTGTGGGCGCTATCCTTAAACACTTCAAGCAGAGCTTGAGCCATCGAGGTTTGAGGCAAGCTGATAGGCGAAATAAAGAGGCAGGAAAGGAATAATTCAAAAACTATTGCCAACACAGTTTGGCACAAAAAGCATAGCTATTTCGCCCGAATGCGTCAAGCCCTTTATTTTTCCGCGCCAGAAAGTAGCCCGACCGTGAGAGAGGCCGTCTCCATCCGCGCGACCGACGCCCTCTCTCACGGTCGAGCTACTGCCCTGTCTCCCTCCGTTAAGCCACTACCATCTCTCTTTCAACTCTGGCCCGAAGCCTTTTCAAACGAGGCGGTGAGTTGAGACGATAGCTCCTGCGGAGTTCGCACGGGCTGACGGCATGAATAGTTCTCGCAGACATAAGCCGTCGCTTGCCCGTCGATCATCTTTCGGTCGCGGAGAAGCGGGATGAGGTTGGCGCTTTGGATGTCGGTTTCAGCAGCTTGGACTAAAACTTTATTAGGTAAGTATCGTTGCCAAACTTCGCGTGCCAATGCTGCGGTCGCTTCCGCTTCAGGCTCGCCGATGATGACGATCTCTTTCGGCGTCGAGAGATAAAAATCGAGTGCGCCGAGCAGACAGCCGAAGGCCGAAGGATAACGCGCCATCGCGTCGCGGTTGAGGCGAAAGATGTTGACGGCTTGGCGCTGGTAGCCGGTGTTCTCGGTCAGCACGGCGAGGCGCAGCAGCAAATCTGCCGCGACGGAATTTCCTGACGGCGTGGCGTTGTCCAGAAAATCTTTCGTCCGCACGATCAACTGCTCGCCGCTCGCCGCCGTGTAGAAATAACCGCCGCTCTCTCCATCCCAAAATTCTTCGTTCATCTTCTCGGTCAACTCAAGTGTCGCCTCCAACCAACGCAGAGCGCCGGTCGCTTCGTAAAGCGACAACAGTCCGGCAGCGAGCAAAGCGTAGTCATCTTGATAAGCGTGGAATTTAGCTTGGCCGTCTTTGTAAGTGTGCAGCAATCGTCTGCCGTCTGCGCGCAGCGTGTCGAGAATAAAACCGGCGTTGCGCTCGGCCACTGCTAAATAATCCGGCCTCTCAAGGATCGCTCCTGCTTCAGCGAAACTGGCGAGCATCATGCCATTCCACGCCGTCAAGATTTTCTCGTCGCGTCCCGGCTTGATCCTGCGCTCGCGTGCGGCCAGTAGAATTTGCGAGCCGCGCTCGACGGCCTGCCGCAAATGTTCGACAGTAACATTCAACTCTTCAGCGACCGTCTCGGCAGGACGCGCGACATGCAGAATGTTCTTCTCCTCGAAGTTGCCCTCTTCCGTCACGCCATAATAAGCAGACATCAAAGCGGCGTCTTCTTCGCCCAACAGTTTTTTGATCTCCTTCAGTGTCCAGACAAAGAACTTTCCCTCGACGCCTTCCGAATCGGCATCCTGCGTCGAATAAAAACCGCCCTGCGGAGCAGTCATTTCACGGACGACGTAATCGAGCGTCTGTTCCGCAACGCGCCGAAAGAACGTGTCGCCCGTCACTTGATAAACATGGAGATAAACGCGCGATAAGAGCGCATTGTCGTAGAGCATCTTCTCAAAATGTGGCACGAGCCAGACGGCGTCGGTCGAATAGCGGTGAAAGCCGCCACCGAGTTGTTCGTACATCCCGCCTTCAGCCATCCGCCGGCAAGTATGCGCCACCATCTCCAATGCTTCACGGTTGCCGGCGCGATGGTGATAGCGCAACAGAAATTCCAGATTCATCGCCGCCGGAAATTTCGGCGCATTGCCGAATCCGCCGTGCCGCCGATCATAATTGCGTGCCAGACTTTGAAATGCTGCGTCGAGCAACGCCGTCGTCATCGCTTCGCCCGATTCGCGCGTCTCGCCCATCCGCCGCAATTCGGCGAGGACGTTAGTCGCCGTCTCCGCGATCTCATCGGGGCGCGAGCGATATGCTTCAGCCACGCCGAGCAGCACGCGCGGAAAACCGGGAATGTTGTAACGATCTTCGGGCGGGAAGTACGTGCCGCCATAGAAGGGGATCAGTTCCGGCGTCAGAAAAACAGTCAACGGCCAACCGCCATGTCCGAGCATCATCTGGACGGCGTTCATATAAATCTGATCGACATCAGGCCGCTCTTCGCGATCCACTTTGATGTTGACGAAATTCTCGTTCATCAACCGCGCGACCTCTTTATTCTCAAATGACTCTTTCTCCATGACGTGACACCAATGACACGCGCTGTAGCCTATGCTCAACAAGATCGGCTTGTTCTCGTCGCGCGCTTTAGTCAGTGCCTCCTCGCCCCACGCATACCAATCCACCGGATTATGCGCGTGCTGTCGTAGATATGGACTGGTTTCGTCGATCAAGCGATTCGTGTGCGAATGCTCGGCCATGTGTTGAATATCCCTTCTTGATTTTTGATGAGCATTCTACGCCCTTGTCATTTGTCTTCATAGACGAGCGGCGGGCGGCGCGTCTTAATTTCGCTGAACCATTATTCATTTGCTATACTGCGAAAACTGAATGGTGATTCATTTTTCCGCTAAGAAAAGATAATCGAGAGAGTTCACGCGTGATGACAGTTCAATCGCCTGAGCTTGGTGTGAGGACTAATTGAATGGAACGAGAGAGCCTTGAGATGGATGTGGTGTTCGTCGGCGCGGGGCCGGCGAATTTGAGCGGGGCGTTGCATTTGGCGCGGTTGGTGGCGGTGCATGATGAAGCGGTCGCGCGCGGCGAGCGCGCGGGCGAGCCGCTTGGCGAGGTGCAGATCGCAGTTATCGAGAAGGGCGCAGCGGTCGGTTCGCACATCCTGTCAGGCGCGGTGATGGACCCGCGCGCGTTGAAAGAGTTGATTCCTGATTTCGTCGAACAGGGCGCGCCGTTGGAGTCGCCGGTCAAGGAAGATTTCTTTTTGTATTTGACGGAGAAGCGTGCTATTCGCTCGCCCATCACGCCGCCGCCGCTCAGGAATCACGGCTATTACATCGTCTCGCTGAACAAATTGACTGCATGGCTCGGCGAGCAGTGTGAGGCAGCGGGCGTCAACATCTTCCCGGAATTTCCCGGCGCGGAGATGCTGTATGACAAAAAGGACGCGGTCGTCGGCGTGCGGACGGGCGACAAGGGCATCAACAAGGAAGGGAAGCGGCGTGCGAATTTCGAGCCGGGCGTTGATCTGCTCGCGAAAGTGACGGTCTTGGGCGAAGGCCCGCGCGGGTCTTTGACGAAACAACTGTCACAGCGGCTCAACTTGAACGACGGGCGCGAGCCGCAAGTTTATAGCTTGGGCGTCAAGGAACTGTGGGAGTTGTCCGATGAGCGTTACCCGGCAGGCCGCGTGACGCACACGCTCGGCTATCCTTCGGACGCGCGGACTTATGGCGGCGGGTGGATTTACGGCTTGCAAAATCGGATCGTCAATATCGGTTATGTGACCGGGCTTGATTATCATGATCCGCTGCTCGATCCGCACTCCGAGTTTCAACGCTTCAAGCAACATCCGCTCGTCGCGCAACTGCTCGAAGGCGGCAAGCTCTTGCGTTACGGCGCGAAGGCCATCGCTGCCGGCGGCTTTCATGCGATGCCGCAACTTTACGCTGACGGCGTGCTGCTCGTCGGCGATTGCGCGGGCTTCCTCAATTCGCAAAGGCTGAAAGGCATCCACACCGCGATCAAGAGCGGGATGCTCGCCGCCGAAACGATCTTCGAGGCGCTGCTGGCGAAAGATTTTTCGGCAAAGCAACTGCGGCGTTATGAAAAGCTGGTGCGCGATAGTTGGATCATGCCGGAGTTGCGGAAGGTGCGAAATTTCCACGCGGGCTTTCGTCATGGTCGCTGGTTGGGGATGGCGAACGCCGGTTTGCAGTTTCTCACCGGCGGGCGTGCGTGGGGCTTGTTTGATCGCGCCGGCGCAGAGGCCGGACATGGCGCGATGAAAAAACTCTGGGAGTTCGGCTACAAGAGTGCGGCGATAGAGCAGCGTTACCCGAATTTGAAGTTTGACGGGAAGCTAACGTTCAACAAACTGACCGACGTGTATCACGCCTCAGTCGGCCATGACGAAGATCAGCCCGCGCACTTGCACGTACTTGACACCAACATCTGCTCGACGCGCTGCGCCGAAGAATACGGCAATCCTTGTCAACGTTTCTGTCCGGCGGCGGTGTACGAGATGGTCGATGACGGCGGAAACGGTCGCCAGAAGTTGCAGATCAATTTCTCAAACTGCGTCCACTGTAAGACGTGCGACATCATGGACCCGTACCAGATCATCAACTGGGTGACGCCGGAGGGCGGCGGCGGGCCGGAGTATAAGAATATGTAAGGCAGAAGGGGAGAAAGGGAGACGGGGAGAAGGGGCCAGTGCCTTTACTTCCAGTCTCCCTTTCTCCCCTTCTCCCCCTCGGCTTTACTGCTCTTCGATGATCTTGAAATCGACTTTGCCTTGCTGCACTTCTTCCAGTGCAATGCGCGTCGATTTGTGGCGCTGCAAGTCAATCTCGATACGGGGCCGCGCGCCGCGTTGCAGTTGCTTGCTGCGCTGTGCGGCGACGATGATCATTCGATACTTCGAGTCGATCTCTTGGTTGGTATTTTCCGCTGCCGCTTCATTATCTATTGTGGCTCTAGCTTTCGTTTCTTTTGGCATGATGTCCCAATAATCCGGCAACGTTCGCCGTTGCTTCTGTGGTTTGTAGCCGGTGAATTTTATGACAGCCGCGCGGTTTCTCACAACGCCCGTGAGGCCGGCGGGAAAGTCGCGAGGACGCGCTGGGCGAGTGGTTCTTGCCGCTCGCGGCGCGCTCTCTCTGCATACACGATGGCGGCCAATTGCGCCGCCGCCCGCTCAAGCTCATCATTGAGCAGGACGTAATCGAATTCGCGGTATTGTTCAACCTCGGCGCGCGAGTTGTTGAGGCGCAACGCTAACGCTTCCGCCGATTCTGTGCTGCGCCCGCCGAGCCGCCCCCGCAAAACCTCAAACGACGGCGGAATGATAAAGACGCTGACCGAATCAAGCCCCGTCCCCCGAACAGAGGCCGCGCCCTGCACATCGATTTCCAAGATCACATCGCGACCGGCGGCTAACTCCGCCTTGACCGTGCTGAACGAAGTTCCGTAAAAATTACCGTGAACTACCGCCCACTCTAAAAACTCGCCGCGCCCGCGCGCATCCTCGAAGGCTTCGAGTGTGACGAAGCGGTAGTGGATGCCGTCCTGCTCGCCGGGGCGCGGCTGTCGCGTCGTCCAAGAGACAGAGTAACCGAGGCGTGGGACCAACGGGAGAATGCGGCGAATCAGCGTCCCTTTGCCGCCGCCTGACGGCGAGCTGATCACGAAAAGAATGCCCCGCTCTTGCCGCGCCAGTTCGGAGATCGGCTTCTTAGTTTCTGAAGTTAAGCCGCTACTCAACGTTCTGCACCTGCTCCCGCAATTTCTCAACCTCGGCCTTGATCGCCAGCGCCGCTTCTTTGATCGAAAGATCGGTGGACTTCGACAGCACGGTGTTAGCCTCGCGGTTTAGTTCTTGCAAAAGAAAGTCGAGCCGCTTGCCCGTCTCGCCCTCGCTATCGATGATCGTGCGGAACTGCGCGACGTGGCTCTTCAGGCGCGCTAACTCTTCCGAGATGTCGCTACGGTCGGCGAGATAGGCGACTTCTTGCGCGAGTCGTCCTTGATCAAGTTCGACGATCTCCAGCCCGTCGCGCGCCAGTAATTCGCTGATCCTTTTTTGCAGCCGCGTGCGGTAAGCATCGACCAATTCGCCGGCGATGGCTTCGATCAGCGGAATCTGCCGCTCGATCACATCGAGCCGCATGTGCATCTCGGCGGCGAGCGCTGTGCCTTCGCGCTCGCGCATCACGTTCAACTCGGCGAGCGCTTCGTCCACCGCGCGCTCGACGCCCGCCAGCATCTCTTCGCTCAATTGCCCATTGCGGACAGGTTGCAGCGCGCCCGGCAGACGCGCAAGGACATTGACATCCGGTTCGCCCGGCAGCGACATCTCCCGCTGCACCTCGCGCATGGCATTGATAAAGCCGACGACCAGCGGACGATTAATCTCATATGCCACTTCGTTAGAGCGATCCAGAGAGATACCGACATCGACCCGCCCGCGCGACAATTGCTCGCCGATGCGCCGCCGGATCAACGCTTCGAGGCTTGCCAACTCCGTGCCTGTTCGTAGATGCACGTCGAGGAAGCGATTGTTGACGGTCTTCAGCTCGACCGACACGTTGAACGTCTCGCCCGTCGCCGCTCCCCGACCAAATCCTGTCATTGATTTCATAAGCAGTTTTCAGTTTTCAGTAAGCAGTTTTCAGTCCTCAGCGGGTTGGCTGAAAACTGAAAACTGCTTACTGAAAACTGGTTGCGACTTCCTCCTGTTCGTCGGCGAATTGAAGTTCGTAGAGACGTTTGTAGCTGCCGCCGTGCGCGAGGAGTTCGGCGTGTTTGCCGGTCTCGACGATGCGCCCGCGTTCGAGGACGACGATGCTGTCGGCGCGGCGGACGGTTGAGAGGCGGTGCGCGATGACGATGGTCGTGCGCCCGCGCGTCAGGTTAGCGAGCGCGCGCTGGACCAGTTGTTCAGATTCGGCATCGAGCGCGGAAGTCGCTTCGTCTAAAACAAGGACAGACGCTTCGGCCAGTACGGCGCGGGCGATAGCGAGGCGTTGGCGTTGGCCGCCGGACAAGAAGATACCGCGCTCGCCGACAGTTGTTTCATAGCCCGCCGGCAACTCCATGATGAAATCATGCGCGAAGGCGACGCGGGCGGCCTCTCGAATCTCTGCATCGGAAGCGTCAGGCCGGCTGTATGAAATGTTGTAGCGAACAGTGTCGTTGAAAAGCACCGTCTCTTGCGTGACGATAGCGATCTGTTGGCGGAGACTGCACAAGTCTGCGTCACGCAGATCAGTTCCGTCCCAGAGAATCTGGCCGGCGACCGTGTCGTGAAAGCGTGGAACCAGTTTCGTCAGCGTCGATTTGCCGCCGCCGGATTCGCCGACCAGCGCGATCATCTGCCCGGCGGGAATCCGCAAGTTAATGCCGCGCAGCACGGGACGCGCTGCATTGCGGTAATCGAATGACACATCGCGCAACTCGATCTCACTTTGCAGCGGCTTGAGCTTAATTGAGTCCGCGCGCTCTTTGATCTCGGCGTGTTCGTCCATCACTTCCCAGACGTGGCGAGCGGCGGCCAACGCGATCTCTAGTGCGTTGTGCAAGCGCGAGAGCTTTCGCATCGGATCGTAGCTGGAGAAGAGGAAGAAGAGAAATGTCAGAAACTGCGCCGTCGTCAGATTGCCGGCGGCAATCTCGCGCTGGCCGAAATAGAGCAGCACGGCGACGGCGACGACGCCGATGATCTCGATGGTCGGCGGCGCGAAGCCGCTGATGCGAGCCGAACGCAAGTTCGCACGGACGATCTGGCGGGCGACGGTCGTCAAACGCGCTTGCTCGCGCCGTTCGCCGAGATAGGCTTTGACGATGTTCTGATTGGCGAGCGCTTCCTGCGCTGTATCGACAAGCCGCTGGCTACCCTCGTGTGTTTCGCGCGCGAGATTCCGCAACCGCTTCCCGAAAGTCGCTGTCAGCCAACCGATGATGGGACCAATCAGCAGCGAGCCGAGCGTCAAACGCCAAGAGTAATAAAATGAGGCCGCTAGAAATGCGATCAGCGTGAAGCCTTCGCGCAGCATGTCGCGCAGCGTGCCGGTGACTGCCGCTTCGATGGCCGCCGCCGACGAGACGAGGCGCGAGACCAAGTAGTTGGTCCGGTGTCGCTCGAAAAACTCCGCCGACTGCGACAGCAAGTGCGCGTATAAATCCTGCCGCAAACGCAAGACTGCTTCTTGCCCGACGCGCGCCATCAAGTAAGTAGAGAAATACTCGGCGACGCCTTTCGCGATGGTGAACACGATCAATAAGACAGCAATCGTGCGCCATGCGGCGAAGCCGGAAGCCGGGATCAAATTTTGCAGATCGAAGAGGGTTTGTGTGCGCTCTGCCGTCTCGTCGCCGCGCCGCAGAGCTTGATCGAAGATCGGGACGATCAGCGCGCCGATAGCGCTCTGCAATAAAGCTCCGGCGAGCATGGCGACGGTCGCCAGCGTGAATTTGCCCCAATGCGGTCGTAGGTATTTGAGTAATCGCCGAAGATCGAGCATCGTATTTGCGTGGTACGATCCATTGGTTAAAGGGAAGGAATTAGCAAGCCATTCGCCAACGGAACGTGAATGATACGTAGCCCCGAAGTGGCTCGTCAAGGCATAAAACAGCCGCCGCGCTTGGTGATGTGATCTGAGAAGAGCGCGACAATTTACTTTCTCGTCACAGCTTTTTTCTGATAATTGTTTATAATCACCTTGACCGAAAGAAAGCCGATCTAAATTTATGTCCGGCGAGTGCGGGCGCAGGCCAGTGAGAGGACTGAGAACGACCAGTGAGCCGAAAAATCTTGATTGTTGATGATGATCTGAGTATGCGTCTGCTGTTGGCCGAATACTTCCGGCGGTTGGGTTTTGCAGTCGTCGAAAAAGAGAGCGGCGCGGAGGCGCTCCAGCCGGGATTGACCGGCGACTTCGATTGTTTCATTTTCGATGTCACAATGCCGGGCATGACCGGGCTGGAATTGCTGCGTCGCTTGCGCGAGCGCAACGTTCAGACACCCACGCTATTTCTTACCGCGCACGACGAGATCGAAGACAAGGTGGCCGGTTTCGCGGCCGGAGCCGACGATTATCTCGCCAAGCCTTTCAGCCCGCGCGAATTGGAAGTGCGCGTCGAAGCTCTGCTCCGCCGCACGGGACGCGCGCCGCAGATTGCCGAAGACTCTTCGCATCGCATCGAGATCGGCGAACTCGTGATCGACAAACGTCGCCACGAGGTTACGCTCAGAGGCGACTTGGTGGAGTTGACGCCTTTAGAGTTTCAAATTCTGGAGCAGTTGGCGCGCGAGCCGGGCCGCGCTTGGTCCCGTAACGATCTGCTCGATCAAGTGTGGAGTACGGAGTACGAGGGCTATCAGCGCAACGTCGATCCGCACATCAACCGCCTGCGCCAGAAGATCGAGCCGGACCCGAAGAACCCGCGCTACGTACTGACCGTGCGCGGCGTCGGTTATAAATTGAATGATCAACTTTAAGCTACTTGGCTTGCTGAATCTTTGAGTTGATAAAGGCCGAATTTGCTGGGAGCGCGGGCATCCCTGCCCGCAGTGAGCGCGAAGCGCGAATAAACTTTGCGCGATCACGCGACGTTGAATGAAAGCAAGACTGGTTAGCGTGCTGGCGCACGCTTGCGGGCAGGATGCCCGCGCTCCCAGCGTGCAGGCTCGCCATTTCTTTTAGGTGAAGGAAGTTTATTTGATGCTGTGGCTCATCGCAGGCATTCTGTTCGTCATCTGGCTCGTCGGATTGTTGTTCGGGAGGGGCGGTTTTTTGCACGTGCTGATCTTGTGCGCGGTCTCAATTGCGTTGGTGCAGTGGGTGGCGAACCGGCGCGCGGCACAGGGCTGAGAATTGATTAAAACAAACGAATGCTGCCAAGAATGCAGAGGCAGTCAGCAAAACGGTCGGCCTCTTCTTCGCAACGGGCGGCAACAATGTGTCGCGGCGCGGCATCCATTGAATTGAATGCATCTCCCGCGCCCGTCCACGTGAGGCGCTGGTCTGAATCAACCAATTCGCAGGAGCATGTCTGTTATGAATCGACTCCGCTTTCGCATTTCTTCAATTTTGATCATTAACGCTCTCGCTTTCTCCGCGCTGGTTTCCGTCGTCCACGCGCAGAGCGATTTGCGGCGCGAGACTGTCGCCGTGACTTACCCGCTCGATCAGACCGTGACGGTCAAGTTTCGCGGCACGACGCGCTTGCCGAACTTGAGCGGCGAGGCGAAGGTGCGGCGCACGGGGCGGCGCGGCACGAAAGTCGAATTGAGTGTCAAGAATCTCCCGCGCGCGGTGGAGTTGGGCAGCGTCTATACGACTTACGTGCTGTGGGCGATCTCGCCCGAAGGCCGCGCCGATAATCTCGGCGAGATCAAGCGCGACGGCAGTTTTCTCGCTAACTCGAAACTCGAAGCGACGACGCCGCTGCAAAACTTCGCTTTGATCGTGACCGCCGAGCCGCACTTCCTCGTGCGCGGGCCGAGCCGTGTCGTTGTCCTTGAGAATCTCCCGCCACGCGATCCGGGCGAGGCTTTAGTTGAGACAGTCCCGGTCAAATATATCGGCAACACAAGCGACTATTTCAACGACCGCAATGTGCCGGAAGTGGCTGACGCCGATTTCACCAAAACGCCCGTCTCTCTGCTCGGCGCGCGCCAAGCCATCAACCTCGCGCGCTATGCCGGCGCAGAGGGGGACGCCAAGAACGAATTAAAGGAAGCCGTCGATCAACTTGCACTGGCCGAGAATGCTTGGCGGATGAAACAACCGGAAGCGCAGATCGATGTAGAGGCGAGAAATGCGATCAGTTTGGCCGTGCGGGCCGAAGAAGCGGCGGAATCACGCAAGGCGGCGCGGTTGCGCCGTGATGAGATTGCGCGGCGCGATACGGCGATCCGCGAAGCCGAGAACAATGCCGAGAGCGCATCGCAAGAACTCGTCACGTTGAAGTCTGCGCTTGAGCGCGAAC
>JALZKK010000091.1 GCA_030859285.1 Acidobacteriota bacterium
GAGCGGTAGCGACCGGGTTTCCTTAAGGCGTCATCACCCGGTCGCTACCGCTCAATGGGATTAAGTTAAGCGCTGACGAGGCGGAGCCTCGCTAACAGAAGTCAGCAACATCCCGGAAAGGCGGAGCCTTTCCGCACTGTGCGGCGGCACAGCCGCAGTCCAACACCGTTAGCTTAATCCCATTGTGCGGTAGCGGGCGGTACTGACTGCTCCTTAAGTGCAAATTCGCGTGCAATTGATCTATCATCGGGCCGCACGCACGTTCAATCAAGACTGCTTCGGATCGCAATCACACCCACTTTTGACGGAGGACACGATGAACCGACACTGCACTCTCGCGCGCCGGACCTGCCGCGCGCTGGTTGCGCTTTCCTGCGCGTGGCTGCTGGCTGCCGCTGATGCCTTCGGGCAACCATCGCTCAGGCCGTCCGCGCCCGCGCCGCGCAACGACGAAGCCTACACCGCAAAGATTAAAGAATACACGACCGCGCCGTATTTTATGACGGAGTTGGTCGATCATCTGCCCGCGTCAGACAGCGTGCCGTCGCCGGAGAAAATTTTAGGCTACGCCATCGGGACGCCGAATAAGCTGACTTATACGAAAGACCTCCATCGTTATTACCGCGAATTGGAAAGAACTAGCCCGCGCGTGCGCGTCCTTCTCGCGCCGGAGAAGAGCGAGGAAGGAAGAGAACAACTGCTCATCGCCGTCAGCGACGAGGCGAATCTCAAGAGCTTGGATCGTTACAAAGAACTGACCGCGCGCCTCGCCGATCCGCGCCGGACGAACGACGCCGAAGCACGGAAGTTGATCGCGGAAGCCAAGCCTTTCTATTGGGCATCGGGTTCAATCCACTCGACCGAGACCGGCTCGCCGGAAATGCTGATGGAGTTGGCTTACCGGCTCGCCGTCGAAGAGACGCCGTTCATTCAGGAGATTCGCCGCAACTCGATTGTGCTGATCACGCCGGTCTTGGAAGTGGACGGGCGTGACCGGATGGTTGACGTATATAACTATCGCAAGGCGAATCCCGGCAAGAACTCGCCCGGCTTGTTGTATTGGGGCAAGTACGTCGCGCACGATAACAACCGTGATGGTCTCGGCATGGCGCTCGCGCTGACGCGCAATATGATGCGGACGTTTCTTGAGTATCACCCGCAAGTTCTACACGACCTCCACGAGTCCGTCCCTTTCCTCTACACCTCGACCGGGACTGGTCCCTACAACGCTTGGCTCGATCCGATTGTGATCGACGAGTGGCACATGCTCGCCTATCACGAAGTTGATGAGATGACGAAGCGCGGCGTCCCCGGCGTCTGGACGCACGGCTTTTACGACGGCTGGGCACCGAACTACATGTTCTACGTCGCCAACGGCCACAACAGCATCGGGCGTTTTTATGAGACCTACGGCAATGGCGGGGCCGACACGATGGATCGCACCGTCACGCTGCAATCTCAACGCGATTGGTACAGGCCCAACCCGCCGCTCCCGCGCGTCAAATGGTCTTTGCGGAACAACGTCAACATGCAGCAGTCCGCGCTTTTGTTCGCGATGAACTACGTGGCGCAGAACCGCGAAAAGTTTCTCCATAACTTTTATCTCAAGAGCAAGCGCTCGGTCGCTAAATCGTCGAACGAGGGACCGGCGGCATATGTGATTCCGGGCGATCAGCCGCGCCCGGTCGAGGCGGCGGACATGGTGAATCTGCTGCGCCTGATGGGCATCGAAGTGCATCGCGCGACGGGCGATCTGAGCATCAAGACGAGCAAGGACAAAGACGGCAAGGATGTCGTCCAAAAAT
The DNA here is from genome assembly GCA_030859285.1 of Acidobacteriota bacterium. Taxonomy (GTDB): domain Bacteria; phylum Acidobacteriota; class Blastocatellia; order Pyrinomonadales; family Pyrinomonadaceae; genus JACCRA01. Next base: position 1,806 of record JALZKK010000091.1, read on the forward strand.
ATCCGGCAGGCTCTTATGTCGTCCGCATGGATCAGCCGTACTCGCGGATGGCCGACATGATGATGGATACGCAGTATTACAACGCGACCGATCCGCGCCCCTACGACGACACCGGCTGGACGCTCGGAGTGATGCGGAATGTCCCTACGGTGCGCGTAACGGACAAGAGCATTCTCGCCGCGCCGATGACCATACTCACAGCCAACGCGCGCGTGCAAGGCAAACTGACAGGCGCGGGGAACGCGAGCGCGTTCGTCATCAATCACAATACGGAGAACACGCTGGCGACACTGCGCTTTCGTCTGAAAGACGCGAAGATCAGCGTCGCCGAAGAGCCGTTCAAGATCGGCGCAGCGAATTTCAACGCCGGTTCATTCGTCATCAAGACCGAAGGCAACTCTGCTGATTTGCGTCGGCAACTTGAAGCGGCGGTCGGCGAATTGGGCTTGACCGCAAGCGCGGTCGAGAAAATTCCCGCAGTTAAAACGCATGAACTCGCCGTGCCGCGCATCGCGATCTTGCACACATGGCAGAACACGCAGAATGAAGGTTGGTATCGGATCGAGTTTGATCGCTTGCAGATTTCCTATGCTTACATTTCTGAACATACGGTGCGCGATACGCCGAACTTGAGAGAGAAGTATGACGTGATCATCTTCCCGCCGGTCGGCGGCACGGCGCAATCAATCGTCGCGGGCATTCCCATGCGCGGCGATCCGATCCCGTGGCAAAACTCGCCGCTGACGCCGAACATCGGACGCTCGCCCGATCAGACCGCAGACATGCGCGGTGGCATGGGCTTGAACGGCGTCGCCAACTTGCAAAAATTCGTGCGCGACGGCGGCCTCTTCATCACCATTCAAAACACGACGCGCGTTCCCATCGATTTCGGCTTGACGGCGGGCGTTAGCATCGAAGATGCCCGGCAGTTGCAAGCGCGCGGCTCGCTCTACAACGCGACGTTCGCAGATCGCAAAAGCCCGATCAGTTACGGCTACGGCGAGACGTTGCCGCTCTACTTCAACCAAGCCCCGCTCTTCGGAGTCGCCCCGCCGCCCGGCACAGCGCCCGGCGGCGGCGCTGGTCCCCGTCCTTCCGGTCGCGGCAGTCTCGACGATCCCGACATCGT
>JALZKK010000154.1 GCA_030859285.1 Acidobacteriota bacterium
GGCAATGGGCGCGGCGCACCTCGCGGCGAAATTTAACAAGGACGATTTTCCCATCATCGATCATTACGTTTACGCTATCGTCTCGGACGGCGACTTGATGGAGGGCGTCGCTTCCGAATCTGCCTCGCTTGCCGGCCATCTCAAACTCGGCAAGCTCATTTATCTTTATGACGACAATCGCGTAACCATCGAAGGTTTTACTTCGCTGGCCTTCACTGAAGACGTGCCGGCGCGTTTCGCCGCCTACGGCTGGCACACTTCGACGGTCGAGGACGGCAACGACTTGGAAGAGATTGAGCGCGCCATTCGTGACGCGCAGGCTGTCGGCAATCAACCTTCGCTGATTTCGGTCAAGACTACTATCGGCTACGGAATGCCGACCGCCGGCACGCGCAAAGCGCACTCGGACGCGCCCGGTGAGGACGCGGTCAAGGGGACCAAACGCACGCTCGGCTGGCCGGAAGACAGAGAGTTTTACATTCCCGAAGAAGCATCGAAGCATTTCCGCGAGGCCGTCGAGCTAGGCGCAGAACGAGAGGCCGAATGGAACAAACTCGTCAAGCGCTACGCCGAAAAGCACGAAGAGGAAGGACTCAAGTGGCAGACGTTGATGAAGGGCGAGCTACCGGAAAATTGGGAAAGCAAGCTGCCCTCATTCGAGGGTGCGAAGCCGATGGCGACGCGCGCGGCTTCAGGCGAAGTCTTGAATGCCCTCGCGCCCGTGATCCCCGCGCTCATCGGCGGCTCCGCCGATCTCGGCCCGTCGAACAATACCGACATCAAAGACGGCGGCAGTTTTCAGCCCGGCTCATACGACGGGCGCATCCTGCATTTCGGCGTCCGCGAACACGCGATGGGATCAACCTTGACGGGCATCAGCTTGAACGGCGGCTTGATTCCCTTCGGCGGCACTTTCTTGTGCTTCTCCGATTACATGAAACCGGCAATCCGCCTCGCTTGCTTGTCCGAAGTGCAAGTCATCTACGTCTTCACGCACGACTCCGTCGGACTCGGCGAAGACGGCCCGACGCATCAGCCCATCGAGCATCTCGCCGCTCTGCGCGCGATCCCGCATCTCTACACCATTCGCCCGGCGGACGCGCACGAGACGCGCGAGGCTTGGCGCATTGCGATCACGCGCCGCCACGCGCCGACGGCTTTAATTTTGACGCGCCAGAAAGTGCCGACCCTTGACCGTCAAACTTATGCTCCCGCCGAAGGAGTCGGGCGCGGCGCATATATTCTTGCCGAAGCGACGGACAAGGACAGTCAATTAGTGACGCCGCAACTGCTCTTGCTCGCCACCGGGTCCGAAGTCTCGCTCGCGCTCGACGCGCGCGAGCAATTGCAAAAGGACGGCACGCCCACGCGCGTCGTCTCAATGCCGTGTTGGGAGTTGTTTGAAGAACAGGATCAAAATTACCGTGATGAAGTTCTGCCACCTGCGATCACTGCCCGCCTCGGCGTCGAAGCCGGCGCGCGTTTAGGTTGGGATCGTTACGTCGGCTGGCAGGGGGATGTCGTCTGCCTCGAACGCTTCGGCGCGTCCGCGCCCGGCGACGTGGCGCTCCGCGAGTTGGGCTTCAACGTCGAGAATGTATTGGAACATGCGCGGGCACTCTTGAAATAAGTCAGGGTTTGAGGACTAGGGACGAGTCGTGCGCGCCAAGACAATTTCACGTAGGAGAAAGCGTTGACAGACAAATTGCAAACTCAGTTGGAAAGGTGGCACAAATTCGTCGCCACCAAAGACTTTGACATCCTCGACGAACTGCTGGCCGACGACGTTAAATTCCACTCTCCGTTCGTCTGGAAACCGAAGGAGGGCAAAGCCACGGCTGTGGGGTATCTGAGCGCCGCCACCACCGTCTTTGTGGACTTTGCATATCAACGGGAGTTTATCGCCGAGCACGACTGGGCGCTTGAGTTCACCGCACGTGTCGGGGAATTGACGGTCAAAGGAATCGACCTGATTCGGTTTAATGACGCGGGCGAGATCGAAGACTTTGAAGTCATGGTCAGACCGGCGAACGCTTTGCAGGCTTTAGGCGCGGAGATGCGCCGGCGACTGGCTGAGAGAGGCGTCCTGTAATCGGCGAGTGGCAGGGCGCGACGGGCTGCCCGCTGTCGCGCCTCACTGATCGTCCGCCGTGGAGGAGAATTTATGCGAATTGCCGTTGGAGCAGATCACGGCGGCTACCCGCTCAACGAACAGGTCATTGAAGAACTGCGCGCTGCCGGGCATGAGCTTGAGGATTTCGGCACACACGACGGCTCGCAGCCGGACGATTATCCAGACTACGCGCAGGCCGTCGGCGAGGCGGTGCGCGACGGGCGCACGGAAATCGGTATTGTCATTTGCGGCAGCGGTGTCGGCGCAGCAGTCGCAGCTAATAAACTGCGCGGCGTGCGCGCGGCTCTGTGCGGCGATACTTATTCGGGAAGGCAGTCGCGCGAGCATGATGATTGCAACGTGCTGTGTCTCGGCGCGCGCGTCGTCGGCAGTGAATTGGCGATGGAGATCGTCCGCGCATTCGTCGGCGCGCGGTTCACGGGTGAGGAGAGACACCGGCGCAGACTAGCGAAAGTGCTGGAGATTGAAAAGCGCGAGTCGGCCTAACAGTCGAACAGGAGGCAGGGGCAGGAAGCAGGAAGGCAGAAGTGAGAACCAAAGTCGATGGCGAGACAGAATTGTTTTAATCCTGCCTCCTGCGTCCTGCCTCCTGCTTCCTTCTGCCTCCTGCCCTGTCTCGCTCAATCAAAAAAGCGACGGCTGGTTTTCGAGATCGGCGGCGGTGATGATGGATTGGTCCAGTAAGCGCTTCAGCTTGTTGGCGCTGGCGGGGGCGTGGCCTTCGTAGAAATTACTGAAGTAGGCGAAGACGTGTGGGCCGCGCGCGGCGAGACGCTGCAAGGCTTCGGCCCAGAGTTGGAGATTGCGATCTTGTGGCCGTTGGACACGGTCGAAGCGCGTGAGATCGCGCGCGCCCATCCAACGAATGTAAGCAAAGTTGGCGGTCAGGTCTTTGACGAAGCGCCACTGTTGCGCGTGCGCGAGCCATTGGCCTTCGACGAGGGCGAGCGCGACATGGTGCCGGTTCAGCAATTCGATCACGTCGTCTTGCAGCCAACTGTCGTGGCGAAACTCGACGCTGAAGCGTATGTCTCGCGGCAAACGGGGCAGGAAATCTTGGAGGGCGCGAAAATTCTCCGGCACAGCCTCGAACTGTGGCGGGAGTTGGACGAGGACGGCGGCGAGTTTGTCTTGCAGCAGGCGCGCGTGATCGCAGAACTCTGCAAGGCGTTCACTGCTGGCCGCGCGCAAGCCGGACTCGTGCGTGATCTCTCGCGGTAGCTTGAGGGCGAAAGTGAAATGCGGCGGCGTGCGCTTGTGCCACTGATCGACGGTCGCGGCGGCGGGGACGGCGTAGAAGGTCGAATCGACTTCAACAGTCTGAAAGGCGCGGGCATACGCCGCGAGCATATCGACAGCGCGCGTGCCGCGCGGATAAAAGATTAACTCATCGCTCGCCGGGCCGGTGATCCAGTCTTCATAATTCCAGCCTTGACACCCGACCTGTACGCGCAATTGTTGTTCGCCTTCATTCATCAGATTGGTCTCCTTCTTCAAATGACGCGGCAGATGATCAACTGCACGACGCCGAACAGATGTTTCTCGACGCGCTCGACGCGCAAGCCGGCGCGGGCGGCTGCCTCTGCGGTGCGGCGATTGAAATGGTCTTGGCAGAGCCAGACGGTGAAACGATTGAGCGCGTCGAAGACCGGACCGAGCGGGCCGCCGGGCCGCACATGTTCCAGCAACGCGACCGTGCCACCGGGCCGCACGACGCGGCACAACTCGGCGAAGCCTTGAGCCGGCGAATCAACCGAACAGAAGACGAGCGTCGCGAAAGCGGCGTCGAAAGTCGCGTCGGCGAAAGGCAACTGTTCGGCGCGCGCCTGCACGAGTTGAACCTGCGGTGGTCGCGGCTTAACTCGCGCACGCTTGAGCATCTCGATACTAAACTCGCTCGCCGCGCCCTGCGCGCCGCGCGGGTAGTGCGCGAAGTTCAATCCCGTGCCTGCGCCGACTTCCAACACGCGGCTGTCTTCCGGCAACTCGCGCAACAGTTGCGCGCGCAGCTTCCTCAGACCCCAATCTTCGAGCCATTGGAACGCGCAATCATAATGCCCCGCGAGTTTGTCATAAACCGGCGGCTGCGGAGCCGATGCCTTCTCATCCGGCGTTGGCCGCGCACGCTCGACCACGCTGTCGCCTTTGCGGAACAACCGCTGTTCCTCCGTAAAATTGTAAAGACGATCCAAAATTTTGGAGACTGCCGGCAGGCAGTTCTCTCAATCCCTAGCATAATAGCTTGATCCGGAGCTTGGCGGCGAAAGGCATGATGCTTGCTAATGTCGATTGATGCTGAAGGGCTGATAGATAGTTTCCGGGCCATCTGCTCAAGTTATTAAGCCTAAGCACAGCGCACTAACATAAGGTTCACACTCGCGAATCTCTTTCT
>JALZKK010000183.1 GCA_030859285.1 Acidobacteriota bacterium
CCCCGGGGCAGATCACTGAGATCATCGATGTCTCATCTTCGGCGACGTTGGTCGAGACCACCAAATCAGAGATCGGCGGCGTCGTCACGCCGGTCGAAGTGCAGAATCTGCCGCTGCTGAATCGCACCTTCGCCGGCCTCTCCGTGATCATGCCGGAGGCGCGGCCTGTGGGTAATTTCGATCCGACGAAAACTCGCGTCGGCAACGTCGCCTTCAACGGCGGCGACGGGCGGCAAGTCGATGTCAACGTCGATGGCGGCGACAATAAAGACAACGTCGTCGGCAGTTTGCTCCAAAATTTCTCCTACGAGTCGATTCAAGAATTCCAAGTCTTGCAGCATCGTTGGACGGCGGAAAGTGGTCGCGCTGTGGGCGGCGTCATCAACGTCATCTCCAAATCAGGCACGAACGAATTTCACGGCTCGTTCTTCGCCAACTTCCGCGACGAAGCTCTGCGGACTTTTGATTTCTTCGAGAAGCGCAGGCAGGAACTCGACCCCGCCTTCGAGAAGCCTTCATTCAGCCGTCAAGAAATTGGCGGCTCAGTGGGCGGGCCTATCGTTCAGGAAAAGCTCTTCTTCTTTTTCGCGCTGGAGCGCTTCCGCGAGCGGCAACTCAACGCCCTGTCGCCGATAGCGGTGTTGCAACTGCCCGCCATTCCGGGAGTCACGACGGTCGGCGACATACCCACGCCTTACAACGACACGCTGTTGACCGCCAAGGTCGATCACAGCCTGACTGATCGCCAGTCGATGTTCTATCGTTTCGCATACCAGAAAAACGATTCGCCTAATGATCAGATCGGCGTCCCCGCGAACGCCGACATTACCGGCGGAAACACTAACAACAACAAGCTGTACAGCTTCGTCGTCAATCACACTGCCACGCTTAGTCCGACGAAACTAAACCAGTTCACGTTCCACTTCCAAGACTTCAACAACGCGCTCCTCGGAGTTACTGACACGCCGAACATCGTCTTCCCGTCGGTGCAGACGGGCCGCAACGCCAACGTGCCGCAGGCGACGTTAGAAAAGAAATATCAATTCCGCGATGACTTTTCGTGGACGGCAGGGCGGCACGGCGTGAAGTTCGGAGTCAATTACATCAACACGAAACTGGACGGCTTCTTCTTCTTCGGCGCGCAGGGGTATCAGATCACTTTCTTCGATGATCCCTTGACCATCCGCAACAACACTAACGGCCTCTACCCGCAAGGCTTTGCGACACCCGGTGCGGTGCGCGGGATCACTTTCTCGGATGGTGAAGGCACGCACAAGCAGACCTTGAACCAGTTGGCTCTCTACATCCAAGACGATTTCAAGGTGACGCCGCGCCTGACGCTCAACCTCGGCTTGCGCTGGGACGCGAACATCGGCAATCTCGTCGATCAAACGAACAATCGCACGATTCTCCTGCTCCAACGGTTGAACCATCCGCGCGCGCAAGCCATCGCCGGAGACCCGGAAAAGTTGAGCCGCACGACGCCAAGCTGGACGGAGTTCCAACCGCGACTCGGATTCGCTTACGACCCGACCGGCTCAGGACAAACGGTGATTCGTGGCGGCTATGGCATCTTCTACGATCAACTATTCCAGAACCTCACTCTGTTCTCACTGACGCAGAGCAACCCCGAGCTGTATCAGACCGCGCTGAGTCTTACCAACTCGGCGGTCGGGGTTGGGCAGTTGGCCGGCTTCCGCTTCGGCGTCGATCCCCTGCCAGCCGTGCCGGCTGACTTCTCGTTCAGCGAGTTGGCGTTTGGCGGCTTCGGGCGCATCAACGATCCGGACGCCAGCGAGCCATACGTGCAGAAGTTTTCCATTGGCGTCGAGACGAAGCTGGGGCGAAACACCACCATCTCCAGCGATTATGTGCATACGCTTGGCCTCAATGAGCCGCGCGTGCAGGTGATCAATCCGCAGATTCGCAATATCTGCGACTCGGCCTATCCCGGCTCGACTCCCACTTCGGCGCTTTGCGTGCGCGGCGCAAGCAGCCGGCTTTTCGACAGAGCATTCGTGGATGCGGGATTTCCCATTACCGGCGGACGCGCACGGATCGAGCAAATCAACATGATTGGCACGACCAATCGTTCACTGTTCGATAGTTGGACGACGACGCTGCGTCACCGCACGCGCAAAATGTTGTTCAATGCGAGCTACGTGTTAGCCAGCTCGCGCTCGTGGGGCGGGCAGCCCGTCGCTTCTTACAGCGGCAACGGCATCGCTACCACGCCCGAAAATCAGTTCAAGCCGGAAGAGTTCGGCTCGACGCGGATCGACGAGCGCCATCGCTTTGTCCTGAGCGGCGTCTTCGAGTTGCCGGGCGGTATCCAACTCGCGCCGATCATGCAACTGTCAAGCGCACGGCCTTACTCGCTAAACTCCGGCGTGGACCTTGACGGCGACGGTCTTGCGACGAACGACCGCATCTGTGCCGGCACCGATCCGGCAGCGGTTTTTGCTGCGCGCGGAAACTCAGCCGCCATCCTTGCCTTGAACCCGCGTGGCTGCGCGCAAGCTGAGGTGAACAACGTGCGGAGCGGTTTCATCACCGATCCGATCACGCGCGAAGTGATCGGGGAAGCCACTGGCCGCTATTTCAATGTTGAGTTGCGCGCGCAGAAAACTTTCCGGGTCGGCGAGAAGTTAAGCGTGAAAGGCTACGCTGAATTTTACAATCTCTTCAACACGGATAATCTATCACTGGCCTCGCGGCTAGGTATCAGCCCGGCCACATCGCGCGACGGCTTCCGGCAGCCGGTCTCCCTCTTCGGGCCGGGATTCGGCCCGCCGGTGGGTCGCCCGTTGACCGTCCAATTCGGCTTCCGTCTCGACTTCTAAACAAAGTCGGATGCGCCAGCATTATTCAGGCATCGGGTTTTCTGACCCGATGCCTGTTCTTCAATTTTTGCAGAAGCCCGCACGAAGTAAGGGCGCACACACACTTACTTCGTGCGTGTTTCTGCATTTGAGATAGTCCTATTTTTATGAGGCGCGGGACGATGAGCGCGGAAGCGCGTCGATGATTTCGCAAGCAGCCTCGACGACTGATTCCGCGACACGATTTACTAGACCGATAGCATGAGCTTCCTGAGCGTTGAGACGGCGGGCGAGGGTGAACATCTCTAATGCCCGCGCCGTGCCGATGAGTCTGGGCAGTCGTTGTGTGCCGCCCAGCCGGTGATGATGCCGAGGCTCGCGCCGGGATGTGCGAAGACCGCGTTCGGTGAAGCGACTCGCACATCGCAAGCGAGCGCGAGATCAAGACCTCCGCCCATGCAGTAGCCGTTGACGGCGGCGATGGTCAATTGCGGCGCGTCGTCGATCTTTTGCATCAGGGATTGCCCGAAACGAGCGAATTCTTTGGCTGTCTCTGGCGTCAGCGTGAGCAATTCGCGGATGTTTGCGCCAGAAGCGAAAACATCGTCCGTGCCGGTAAAGATGATGACCGTGAGATCGTTGCGTTTTGTGAGAGTAGAGACGATGTGATCTAACTCGCTGAGAATTTCGCGGGAGAGCGAATTGCGCGTGGCAGGACGATTGAAACGAATGATAACGAGTTGGCCTCGCTCTTCGAGAAGGATGGCAGGTTGGTCCCCTCCCGGTTCATAGGCGCTCATGTGCGCGGGCGGACGTTCTCGCGCAGGTAAACGACGATGTCTTCAGTCGATGTGCCGGGCAGGAACACCGCCGCGACGCCTTGCTCTTTCAAGCGCGGGACGTCTTCCTTCGGCACGATGCCGCCGACCAGCACGAGGCAATCGTCCATCCCGCGCTCGCGCAACAATTGGACGATGCGCGGGCAGAGCGTATTGTGCGCGCCGCTCAAAATCGAGACGCCGACCGCGTCCACATCCTCCTGCAACGCAGCGGCGGCGATCATCTCCGGCGTCTGCCTGAGTCCCGTGTAGATCACTTCCATCCCAGCGTCGCGCAGCGCGCGCGCGATCACTTTCGCCCCGCGATCATGACCGTCAAGTCCGGGCTTGGCGACGAGAACTCGAATTTTTCGTTCACTCATAAGAAACAGTGACGAGTGACAAGTGACAAGTGGCGAGTTAAAGAGCCTTCTGCTCATCACTCGTCACTGCTGTTAAAACGCTGGCTCTTCGTACAAGCCGTACACATCGCGCAGGGCGTCGCAGATTTCGCCGAGCGTGGCATATGCGCGGACGGCTTCGATGGTGGCGGGCATGGTGTTATCGCCGGTCTGAGCCGCCAGTTTCAGTTTTTCGAGGGAGTTGGCAACCGCTCCCTGATCGCGCTCGGTGCGCGTGCGCTCAAGCCGCTCGACTTGGCGATCATGCACGCCTTCGTCGATCACGAGGGTCAAGATGTCACTGGATTCTTCTTCCATCGCGTACTTGTTGACGCCGACAATGGTTTGCTCACCGCGCTCGACGGCCTTTTGATATTGATAAGCGGACTCTTGAATCTCGCGTTGCGGAAAACCCTTCTCAATCGCGCCGACCATGCCGCCCATTGAGTCGATCTTATTGAAGTAATCGAGCGTGCCGTCAACCATCTCTTGCGTCAGCGATTCGAGGTAATAAGAGCCGCCGAGCGGATCGACGGTGTGCGCGATGCCGGTTTCTTCGGCGATGATCTGTTGCGTGCGGAGCGCGATCAGCGCCGCCTTGTCAGTTGGTAATGCGAGCGCTTCGTCGTAAGCGTCGGTGTGGAGAGATTGCGTGCCGCCTAACACCCCGGCGAGCGCTTGGATAGCGACGCGGACGATGTTGTTCAGCGGTTGCTGCACGGTGAGTGAAACGCCGGCGGTCTGCGTGTGGAAACGCATCTGCATGGTGCGCGGATCGCGCGCGCCGAAGCGTTCGCGCATCGTGGTGGACCAGATGCGGCGGGCAGCGCGGTATTTCGCGATCTCCTCGAAGAAATCGTTGTGCGCGTTGAAGAAGAAAGAGAGACGCGGCACGAACACGTCCACTTCGAGGCCGGCGGCAACTCCCCATTCGACATATTCAATGCCGTCGCGCAGGGTGAACGCCAACTCTTGCAACGCGGTCGCGCCCGCCTCGCGGATATGATAGCCGCTCACGGAGATCGGATTGTATTTCGGGACATGCTGCGTGCAAAACTCGAAGGTGTCGATGACGAGCTTCATCGCCGGGCGGATCGGGTAAATCCATTCCTTCTGCGCGATATACTCTTTCAAAATATCGTTTTGCAACGTGCCGGAAATTTTCCGAAAGTCCACGCCTTGTTTTTCGGCGACAACCAAGTACATGGCGAGCAGGACAGAAGCGGGCGCATTGATCGTCTGCGAGACCGTGACTTGTTCGAGCGGAATGCCGTCGAACAAAACTTCCATATCGGCCAATGAAGAGACGGCGACGCCGCACTTGCCGACTTCGCCTTCGGACACAGGATCATCCGCATCGAAGCCCATCAACGCCGGCAGATCATAAGCGACCGAGAGTCCAGTCTGGCCTTGCTTCATCAGGTATTTGAAGCGCGCGTTGGTCTCCTCCGGCGTGCCGAAGCCGGCGAACTGGCGCATTGTCCAGAGCTTGCCGCGATAGCCCGTCGGGTGAATGCCGCGTGTGTACGGGAACTCGCCGGGAAACGCAATGTCGCGCGTAAAGTCGATGTCGTCCAGATCGGCTGGCGTGTAGAGACGATTGACGGGTTCGAGCGAGACAGTCTCGAAACTCTCCTGACGTTCGGGCCGCTTACGCAGCACCGGCTCCAGCGTCTCTTGCTCCCAACGCTCGACGGCTGCTTGTTCAGGCGCGGCGATTTCTTTAGTTTCCGGCATGGCTGTTCAATCTCCCGCAGGGTGATAGTTGACGACGATGTGAAAATATTGATCGCGAATTAAAGAGAATTTGATATTAGTGGACGTTTCAGCGGGGTGTCAATCAAATGTGAGTTTGAGGTTTGAAGTTTGAGTTTTGAAATCTCAAATCTGTGATTAGAAATTTGAGATGGTCTGTATTTCAACTTCAAACCTCGAATCCAATATAGAAGGAGCGCGGCTGCCTTCCGTGATCAGGCAGCCGCGCGCGTATGGCAGGTCAACGAACAAGGCGAGCAACCGAGCAGGCAAAGAGCGGATGACCGGCGGAGAAACTTGTCAGAGTCCGAAGTCGTTCACGGTGTTGAAACCTCTTCCCGTCTGGCTTTATTCGATAGGCACGATGATCTCATCGGCGCGTACCATGTTGAGTTGCTCGCGGGCGGCGGCCTCGATGGCGCGCGGGTCTGTCCGCAGCCTGTGGACATCGCGCTTGAGGGATGCGTTCGTGTGGCGAAGCGTCTCGACTTCGGAGAGCAACTGTTGATGTTTGTCTCCGGCGGCGCTCATCTCAGCGTGCGTGCGAACGGTGACAGACGCGCAGAGCGCGAACGTCGCGAGCATGATTGTCAGGAAGACAGCCCACGAAGGGATCAGTCCGCCGCGCCGTCGGACTTCCGTGCGCGTTCCCACCCATGCGCTGGCTGCATCGCTCAAGCTCAGGGAGCGTCCCATAGGTTGTTGCGCGGCCAGTCGTGTGTCAACCCAGTAAGTATTTGCGGCCTTGTTCAAGTAGCACCTCCAAGTCGTGTTCGTCTTCCGTTTCTGCGTAGATACGGACCAGTGGCTCGGTCCCCGAAGGACGCAACAGCAGCCACGCGCCGTCCTCGAAAATAAACTTCACGCCATCCATGCGATTGATGCGCGCAATTCTGCGCCCGCCGATCTCCGTCGGCTCTTCACGCAGCTTGTCAGATAAAGAAGCCTGAATTTCCGGTGTCAGCCGGACGCCGATGCGCTTGGCTGCCAACCGTCCGACGCGCGAATACAGGTGGTTGAGTTGCTCGCTCAAACTCGCGCCACCCCGTGCGGCGACAGCTTCGGCGGCCAGCAGGCAGGCCAAGATGCCGTCCTTCTCCGGGTAATGTCCCCGGATCGAGAGTCCGGCGGATTCCTCGCCGCCGAGAATGATCTGATCTTGATTGATCAACTCGCCGATAAACTTAAAGCCGACCGGCGTCTCGTAAACCGGCAGCCCGCGCGCTTCGGCCACGCGATCAACTAAATGCGAGGTCGCTACAGAACGCGCCACGCCGCCCGTCCATCCGCGCGACTCGGCTAGATAATCGAACAGCACCGGGATCAAATTATTCGGCGGGATAAATGTGCCGTCCCCGTCCAGCACGCCAAAGCGGTCGGCATCGCCATCAGTCGCCAACCCCAACACACAGCCGCCGCGCTGCATCGCTTCGCGCAGTTCGTCGAGATGATGATCGTCCGGCTCCGGGCTGCGCCCGCCGAAGAGAACATCGCGCCAGTCGTGAATTGTCTCGACTTCAACTCCATGATCGCGCAGAGCTTTGTCGAGGTAGCCCCGCCCGGTTCCCCACAGCGGATCGTAAGCGTAGCTGCCGCCCGCATCGGCAATCACGTCAAAGCGAATTTTGCGTTCGAGATCGACGAAGTAAGCCGGACGCGGATCGTAAATTTCGACGGCTGCGGCGCTGACGATTATTGCCTTGCCTTCGCGCGCCGGCGTTTCGCTGATGATGCGCTCGACACTTTTCGTGACTTCGGGCAGAGCGGGCGCGCCGTCAGCCGTCGAGAATTTCATCCCGTTATATTCAGGCGGATTGTGCGACGCGGTGAAGTTGATGCCACCGGCAGCCCGCCGGTCACGGATCACGTGGGAGATCGTCGGCGTCGGCGTCGGCTGATCACAAAAAATCGCCTTGAAGCCGGCGGCGGCTATTTCGTTGACACATTCGGCGGCAAATTTTTCACCGAGGAATCTCGTGTCATAGCTGACAACCAAGTTGGCATCCTCTGGCACACCCGCCGAGCGTAGATGCTCGCAGATCGCGCGTGTCACGCGGCGAACGTTGACGAAGGTGAACTCGTCTGCGATGACGGCACGCCAGCCTGATGTCCCAAACTTGATGGTCATATGATCGGATTTTCCGAAACTGCTCCGGCTTCTTCAACTGCTGAAACTGGCGACAGTAAATTGTTCGATGGTGAATTCAATTCTTTGTCGGAGAGGAATTTAACCAACAAAGCGGACGGACTTTAGCACTTGCTTAAGCGGCTGTAAAGATTGTTCTTTACAATAGTTTATGGACGTAAGTTCAACATTTACTTGAGGTAAGGGCAAGTGAGGGGATGTTTTGGCGAACGGGCGGCGAACGGAAATCCGCTAACAGGGCAGCCTAAGAATAGGTCTTCCAAATGCTTACAGATAGCTATTAGAAGTAGCAATCACAAGTGTGGAAAAAAGGGTCTTCGAGACTGCTGGGAAGAGATTTTCTCTTCCTTCTGTGGGTAATTATTTTGGGTAATCATCGTTATAGAATTACTGATTGCCGCGCGGCGTTTGGAGAAATTTAATGTGAAGAAAAAGTAAAAAAAGGGAGCGACAGTCGCTTTTTGCGGGACATCAGCGTAGAATGAGCATCGCTAAAAACAACCCCCAAAAGATCAACGAGTGTTTGGAAAAACTTCATTTCTCTAGAGGAGGAAACTGCAATGGGACTGTGGGATAAAATGTTCGGTGGCGGCGCTGAAGCGTCGCAGAAGCAGCCTGATGCCCAACAACGCTTTGATACGCTCAAGCAGAAGTATCAGACGGTGCTGAACACGGCGGATCAGCAGCGCATTCAATTTCAGAACCTGCATGTGGAAGACAACAAGCTGACCATCAAAGGGACAGCTCCTTCGGAAGAGGCCAAGAACAAGTTTTGGGATCAAGTCAAACTGATCAGCCCGAACCAAGACGACATCAACGCCGACATCAGTGTGGACACGAGCCGGGCGCAAGGAGCAGCCGCCGGCGGCGGTGGCGGGCAGGGCGGGCAAACTTACACGGTGAAGTCGGGCGACACGCTGTCGAAGATCAGCAAGGAGTTCTACGGCAACCCGAACGAGTACATGCGTATCTTCTACGCCAACCGCGACCAGCTAAACGATCCGGATAAAATCCAAGTCGGGCAGCAGTTAGCGATCCCAGCGGACAAAGCCTGATTCTGCGAGATATGGCAGTAGCTTGACAGGCATAGGGATAAGGACGGGGCGACGGGGGAAGCAGGGAGAGCGGGTGAAAAAGCTCGCTCTTTTCCTTCGCCCCGCCACCCTATCACCCTGTCGCCCCATCTTCATCAATCCTTCCTCTGGTTCTCGTCGTTCCAATTTTTAATTCTGTTGACAGTCCTCTTAACGGCGACATAGACTGTGAGCAGTTCGGGTCGAAGCCGCCTCACGTGAACTTCGACGCGACGAGAAATGCAACTCACCTCTCTTGGTTGTCTCTTGTCCCCGCTTTCAATAGAACTTCAAAAGTAACCTGCGCTGTTCTCGGAGTATTCCTCGCGTTCGCGGCGGAGGTCTGCAAGTCTTCTTATGTCAGCTTTTCCGCTTTCGTCGGCGTCGGGCGGTACGGGCCACGAATCCGCCGACTCTTTCCAACTGCCTTTAGCGTCGATGGTGCGCGCGTTGTGCCGGGCGGCGACGACCGGCTCGGACATGCTCTACGACGTGATGCTGAAGCTCGCGTTGATGGTGGACGCGACGGCGCAGACTTATGGGCTGGCGACGTTCGCGCAAAAGCAGGATGAGCGACCATATCTGAAATGGGTGGAGGGGCTGCATCAGGAAGAACTGGCTGAAGCTGAAGAGCAGGTCGCAGCCACGTTGGCGAGGCCCGACTCAGCGACGGAAATTCAAGCGGGGGAGCGCGCGATCTGCCTCGTGCTAGCCGTGCCGACGGCACACCGCGAAGGCGTCGCGATCTACGGTCGGTGCGTGCGCCCGCTAACTTTAAGTCAGGCCAGAGAATTGAAGATTCTCTGTGACGTGGCGCAACTCGCGCACGCGCACGCCGCGCTGCGCGAAACACAACAGCAACCGGAACAGCTTCTTAAACCCGCGCCGGCAGTTGTCGCGGCGACGCTGCCGGGAATGGTTTTCGTCAGCCGCGTGATGTCGGAACTGGCCCGCTCCGTCGAGCGCGTCAAGGATTCGGATTCGACCGTCTTGATCAACGGCGAGTCGGGGACGGGCAAAGAGTTGATCGCGCGGGCGATTCATCGCTTGAGCCGGCGTTCGCAAGCTCCTTTCATTCCTTTCAACTGCACGGCGGCTCCGGCTGATTTGATCGAGAGCCTACTCTTCGGCCACCGCAAGGGCGCGTTCACGGGCGCGCACGCCGATCACGATGGGCTGATTCGCGCGGCTGAGGGCGGCACGCTGTTTCTCGACGAGATCGGCGATCTGCCAATCGGCTTGCAACCGAAGCTGCTGCGGTTTTTGCAGGAAGGCGAAGTCCACACGCTCGGCGAGCGCGCGCCGCGCAAAGTCAATGTGCGCGTGGTGGCGGCGACGCACAAAGATTTGCGGCGCGCGGTGGTGGAAGAACGTTTCCGCGAGGATTTGTATTATCGCATCGCGTCGCTGACGCTCGACGTGCCGCCGCTGCGCGAGCGCAGCGAAGACATCGCCGCATTGATCTCTCATTACCTCACACACTATGCGCGGCGCAATGATCGAGCGGTCGCCGGCATCACCGCCGAAGCGATCCGCGCCCTGCAAAACTATTCTTGGCCCGGCAACATCCGCGAACTGGCGGCAGAGATCGAGCGGCTGGTCCTCTACACAGACGAAGGCACGTCCATTAGTATCGAACACATCAGCCCGCGCGTCTGCCCGCCGCAAACAGCGACGGGGCAGGGTAGTGAGAGCGCATCGGCGCATCTCGAAAACATGTTGGACGAGTTCGAGCGCCGCGTGATCACCGAGACGCTCAAGCAATACGATTACAACGTCGCCCGCGCGGCGGTCGCGCTCGGCCTCGGCTCGCGCCAAACGCTCTACAAAAAACTCAAACGCCTCACCATTAACGTCGGCGACTTCATCCAAGACGAAGGCCAACCCGGCTGGCAATTGCGCTCGGATAAGAACTGACAGTTTTCAGTTGTGAGCAAGACCATTTGGCTGATGCTGACCATGAAACTGTGCTGCCGAACTCTGAAAACTTAAAACTTAAAACTTAAAACCGCTTCCATGCTTCTTACGATCATCTTCTCTTTCGCGGTCGCGATGTTGATTCACGAGTTGGGCCATTTGCTGGCGGCGCGAGCGTGTCAGGTCGGCGCGTCGGAGTTGGGCCTTGGGTGGGGACCAAAGCTGTGCGGCTTCAAGTTGGGGCAGGTGAAATACAATCTCCACGCGCTGCCGATTGGCGCGTATGTCCGCATGGACATGGAGGGGTTGCAGCAGCGGCCTTTGAGCCAGCAGACATTGATCCTGTTGGCGGGCATCATCGTAAATTTGTGCGCGGCGGCGCTGGCGAGCGGGACAATCTTCGGCGCGATGAATCTACTATTGGCAGCGACGAACTTGCTGCCGCTTTATCAGCAAGACGGCTGGAAGTGCGGGATGGTCATGATCCGCGCTGTGTTGCAAAAGCGCAGCCCGCTCGTCGAGTGGGCGTTCACGATTGCCGGTGGCGGATTAAGCCTCGCTTTCTTCGGCGCGCTTGGGATGAGACTGATGTAAGCAGCCGCTTGAGAAAGCCTACCGACAAGGGCGCGCAAATTCCCTCGAATACCTCATTCCGCTGACAGATAAAAGGAACTTGCTGCTGGAAGCGCAGGCCATTAGTTTCTACACGTCTGCCGCTTTGTTTTGCGGCACAGCCGCAAAGCTCAACTTGTGTGGAAACTATTGACCCGCGCTCCCGGCAAGAAATGCCTTCTTCCTGTTGAAGGCAAGCGAAAAGTGAACGAGCGCAGTCGCCATCGCCTTTCTCTCCGCAGCCAGTCGCCACCGGTTGAAATTCACGAGCCGCATTGTCAACCGGCGGCGACACTCGCCTAACTCTCTCTCATCTCTCAATTTCACTTCGCCAGCCGGTGATTTCATTGGTCCCTTCCTGCCGCCGGTTTGTTAACCGGGGGCGACAGAGGCGGGTGCGGCTCTGGCGTGTGCGCCGCGTTTTTACAGGCGTTTGTGTAGATGGACGGTGTGGCACGGGCTTTGAAATAGGGAAAGCGTCCGCAAGGAAGCGATGGATGGTGTGGCACCTGACATCGCGGCGGACGGAGGAAAGAACAATGATGAAAGTCGCGCTCAACAAAATGTTTCTGACGCTCGCCGGAGCGATGCTCGTGATCCCGTTCGCCGCCATTGCGCTGCTGGCTGGATCGCGCGCCGTCCAAGTCGCACCCATCACGAAGTTCAATTTGTTGCTGGTGGCGCTGGCCGTCGGCGGGACGATAGCGAGCAGCTTGACTACGCAGCAGAAGCAGCACGGCGGGCGCAACTGAATCAAGATTTCCTCTTCATCACTCGCCGTTTCACAGATGCGCGGCGGGACAACCCAAACAGTTCTCAACTACCTACACCTTAAAGGAGCAAACCCATGATTAAGAAATTCTTCGCTGACGAAACCGGTCTTGAACTTTCGGAATACGCCGTCGCCGCCGCGCTGGTCGCGATTGGCGTCGTCGCCGCCTTCACCGGCCTTGGCAATGCCATCACCGCACAGATCACTCAGTTGACCAGCGACATCTCCGGCAACTAAGCAAATTCACATCCGGGATGGCGCGCTCTCGCCGCTTCATATGAAGAGCGACAGCGCGCCATTTCTTTTTCACGTTCGTTACCGACGGTTCACACCCTGAGCGCGTCGGACACGGCAGCCTTCATCGCCAAACAGCGCGGGGATATCAGCAATGTCAGATTCACTCACCTTCGTCAGCAGCGCGCTACTGATCCCGCTCGCCGTCATCATCACTTATTACGACGCGCGCTATCGCCGCATTCCTAATGCTTTCGTCCTCGCGACGCTAATCAGCGGACTGACGATTAACTCTCTCGCTCACGGCTGGACGGGCTTGTTG
>JALZKK010000194.1 GCA_030859285.1 Acidobacteriota bacterium
CGATGTTTCGCCAAGCCTTTCGCCGTCTGCTCGCGGTTGACGATCCGCCGGAGCGGACGGCGCTCGCTTTTTCCGTCGGCATCTTCATCGCGTTCTCGCCCTTCCTCGGCCTGCACACGATCATGGCGACGGCGCTCGCCTTTCTATTTCGCTTCAATAAAATCGCCATCTATACCGGCACGTTCGTCAATAATCCGTTTTTGACGCTCGTGCCGATCATCATCGTCTCGTATGCCCTCGGCGCACTCGTGTTGGGACAACCGATGGCCTTGCCGGACGAGGGCCTGCGATTGTTGCAGGAGCCGCATTTGCTGACCGGCGATTACTGGCGGCAACTGCTCCGGCACAGTTGGGACATCCTGCTGCCGTTCGCTATCGGCGGCACGATCCTCTCCGTCGTTTGTTCGCTCGTCGCCTATCCTGTTACCTTAAAGCTGTTGCGCGCCAGAGCAAAAATGAAGGAGCGAAGCGGAAAGCTCAAGCATAGAGAAGAGAATTGATTTTGCGCTCTGAGGGAAGACGCGGGCATCTTCTCTATTTCATCTTTCATCCTTTATCCTTGCTTTCGCTCTCGACTTAAGAATTCATCAACAGCTAGGAAATTATGAAGAAGTATTTTTTGTTGATAGTTGCGCTCGCCTTTAATCAGGCAATCGTGCTGGCGCAAGCGGGCGTGCCTGTGCCGGCCAACGACGCGGGCGGGCGGGCGACGACGCAGCAGCAGGCTGCTCCGCAACGGCGGGCGAGCCTCGATCTCTCAGACTACGGCGTAAAGATCGCGCCTGATCCGCGCCTCGTCGTGATGATGGCGGCGCTCGAAGCTGCCGGGCTGGAAGTGACGCCGAGCAGTCGAACGCCTTCAGTCTTCCGCATGCAAGTCCGTCAAGCTCAAGCCAATCTCGATCCGGACTTGCAAGCGCGGCTGCGCCGCTTCTATGAATTGAACAAACTCAAAGACCCGAACGCGACGCCGGCGCAGCAGGCCGCGCGTTACGTCTCTCTGGCCTTCGCGCTCGGCCTGCCGCCTGCCTTTGAAGCCCCGCCGCGCTCTGACGATCTGCTCGGCGGCGTCCTCGATGTACTCGACTTCACGCCTTTACTGCGCGAGTTCTACCGCCAGTCCGGCATTGAGGAGCGACTGCCCGGCTACCTCCGCGATTATCAAGCGGAGGGCGACCGCCAACGACAAGATGCCGCCGCGATGATCAACTCGGTCGTCTCTTATCTCCACACGCGGCCCCAAACCATCATCATCGAGCGCGTGCCGGCCAATAGTCCGGCGGCACAGAAGAACAAAAAGAAGGACGCGCCCCAAGTCTTCACCACGCGCGAGCGCGACCGGCGTTTCGTGATCGTGCCTGACCTCTTGGCCGCGCCCGGCGCGATCAACTTCCGCATCATCGGCGACGACTATTACGTGATCGTGCCTTACGGGGCGAGCCTCAATTCCTCCGAAGTGCGCCGCGCTTACCTGCAATATGTCATCGATCCGCTCGTGCTGCGCTTCAACCGCGACATCGCCCTGCGCCGCGCCGATCTTCGCAAGCTACTCGACGAGCGAATCAAGCCCACGCCCGGTGAGCCGACGATTGACATCTTCGATCTAATTGCGCGCTCGCTGGTCGCCGCCGCCGACGCGCGCCTGACCGCCGACGCGCGCCTGCAAGACCTGACGCTGCGAACCAGCCGCCGCTTGCAGCAGACGCCCGAAGCCGAACGCCCGCGCTTCGCGCAAGCAGCGCAACAAGAACGCGCCGCCATCGAAGATGAACTGACCGCCCAACTTGCCGACGCCTACGAGCGCGGCGCGCTGCTCTCGTTCTACTTCGCCGAACAACTCCGCGATCAAGAGATCGCCGGCTTCGACATCGCCAACTTTTTTGGAGATATGATCGCCCGCATCGACCCGGCGCGCGAACTGGGTCGCCCCGCAGAATACGCGGCGGCGCGCGAGCGCGCGCTAACAGCGCGCCGCGCCCGCCAACAAGCGCAGGCCGCGAATGAACCCGCCAACGAGGGACCAGACGCGGCGCGGCGCGAGTCGCTGATCAAGCAACTCGACGCGGCGAACGAGATGTTGCGTTTGAAGAAATATGAGGAAGCAGAGACGCACCTGCGCGCTTTAATGAAAGACTATCAAGGCGAGCCGCGCGTCTTCTTCGCCCTCGCACAGATCGCCAGCAGTTCGGCGCAAGACGCTTTCGACGAACCGGTGCGGGACAAGCGCCTTGAGAACGCACTGACCAACTATCGCTTCGCCATTCAAACCGCGTCACCAGAGACCGACCGCGCGCTCCTGTCACGAGCCTACACTGCGATGGGCCGCATTCACGCTTTCATGGAGCGCAACGACGAAGCCCTCAAAGCCTTTGACGCCGCCATCGCCCTCGGCGAAGTAACCGACGGCGCGTACCGCGAAGCATTGGCCGGCAAGCATCGGCTGACGGGCCAGCCGTAAGAAAATGATGAATGCGGAATGATGAACGATGAATGAAATGCTATCTGTCTTTCATTCATCGCTCATCATTCCGCATTCATCATTTCCCTTGCGCCCTTGGCGGTTAAAGTTTTCCGCGCCTACAAAATCGGCGGTTGCACCAATACCGGCTTAACTCGTGGCAACGCTCGCACGCGCGGGGCGATGATGCGCGGAGCCACCACGGCGCGCGGCGTTCGCACGTTCACGCGCGACAACGGGGCGAGCGCGGCGACCGGAGCGATGGAGCGGATCGCCGGCAAGTTGAATCTGTCCGGCGCAGCCTTCTCCGGCGTCACTCTGATCTGGCGCGCTTTCTTATCGCGCGTGATAGTCAGTGTCACGTCGCCCTCTTGCTGCCGATTGAGTTGGCGCGAGAAGTCGCCCACGCCTGATAGTTTCACGCCGTCGGCTTCTGTGAGCACATCGCCCGCTTTCAAGCCGGCCCGCGCAGCCGGACTGTTTTCCGCGACGGAAGTGATGAGCAAACCATCTTTCCCCGCGACGCCGAAATAAGCGGAGAGTTGTTCAGTCAACGGCGTCGTCGTGACGCCGATTCGCCGCCCGCCGCCGAACATGATGGTGTACGACCTGCCCTCGCCGCGCGGGAATTTTTCAAACTGCCGGCTCAACTCTTCCGCGCGCTTCCGCCACTCTTCAGAATCAAAATCGAATTTCTCTCCGGGAGTGAAAACGAAGTTCTCGAAGTTTTGCCCACGCAAGCCTTCACGCTTGCCGAGCGTGACGGACAATTCCTGCTCCGCCCCATTACGGCTGATCGTCAATCTCGCCGTGTGCTGCGGCGCGGCCTCACTGATTAACCTTTGCAGCTTCGCAACGCTCGTCACACTCTCGCCGTCGAAACGCAAAATCACATCGCCTTTTTGCACACCGGCCTTCGCCGCCGGACTATTCTCCGTCATGCTGGTCACACTCACGCCGCGCGGCTCGCCCGACAAATTAAAGCGGCTCATGTTCTCTCTCGTCATCTGCTCAGTCTGGACGCCGAGAAAGTTGCCGCCCTCCTTGAAGCGGAAGGCAAACGCGCCGGGCTTCTCGTCCTGCGCCGCGACGACGGTGGTCGCGGACTGCTGCGCCCACGCGACACTGCCCGACAGCAACACGAAGCCGAACGTCAGAATCAGGGGTTTCTTCGCCATTGTGAATAATCCTCCAGTCAGAGTTTTACGCCCACTTTCACGTCGCAGGCAAGCAACGGTTCCGAAAATTTCACCGGCTCGTGCGAGCGAGAGCCGGCCACACCCCACTCTTGCCGTTGAGCAATGGAAAAACTGTCCGGCGATAGACAATTGACGAGTATTGCG
>JALZKK010000330.1 GCA_030859285.1 Acidobacteriota bacterium
GCGATCCGCAAAGTCTTGAAGAAAGCCGGTTGGTCCCTTAATGAAGTTGACTTGATTGAATTGAACGAGGCTTTCGCGGTGCAGGCCGTCGCGATTATGCGCGAATTGGAACTCGATCCCGAAAAGGTCAACGTCAATGGCGGCGCGGTCGCGCTCGGCCACGCCATCGGTCAATCGGGATCGCGCTTGCTGACGACGATGCTTTATGAAATGAAACGCCGGAACGTTCATCGTGGAGTTGCTGCGCTGTGTCTCGGCGGCGGCAACGCGGTAGCGATGGCTGTCGAACGGTAGGTAACAGTGATCAGTGATCAGTGGTCAGCCTAAAACTGTTTTCTTCTGGGTAGTGATCAAAAAGTAAAGTTGTTGCGCCTGTGCCGCTGACGCGGCGAGCAGATCGTCGCAGCCTTACATTTTGATCAATACCTTCTTCTGATCACCAGCCACTGACCACTTTTTTTATTATGACTATTGAGCAGCACAATAAAGCGCTCGGCATCATGTACCTAATTTATGGTGGCATCAACGAGTTGATGTTGCTGGGCATGACGGTGTTTTTCTCGTTCGCAATGCTCGTCAATCCAGAAGTGGGTTTGTCAGAGCCGAGCGTTCTCGCGCTCATCGGCTTAATTTTTGGACTGCTGAATCTGCTGTTTGTCGTCCCGCCCTTGCTGGCGGGTTATGCGCTCCTCAAACGTAAAAGTTGGGCGCGCATGGCCGGAATTGTTTCCGCTGCCCTCGCGGTTTTGAACTTCCCGCACGGCACGGCCTTGAGCGCCTATACATTCTGGTTCCTTTTCGGCGAGGGCGGGCGCAGATATGAGAACGATTGGTCGCCGGAGTATCGCTACGCGCTCAACGACGCGCCGCCGCCGCCGGTACATGATTGGATCAATCAGCCAGATGGTCAGCAGTCGCGCCGGCCTGAATATGTACCGCCGGCGCAGCCGCCGGACTGGCGCGGTTAATTTTGAGAGACGGGAGAATATTTGCGTGAGGGAAATGATCGGTGTGATCGGGGCCGGGACGATGGGCAACGGCATCGCGCAAGTAGCGGCGCGCGCCGGTTATGATGTCGTGATGCGCGACGTGCAAGACGAATTTTTGCAGCGTGGGTTGAAGACGATTGATCGCAGCCTCCAGCGCGATGTGGACAAAGAGCGTCTGAGCGAAGAAGAGAAGCGCGCTATCGTCAGCCGCATTCAGCCAACCACTGACATGAACGCGCTCTCCGGCGCGCAGTTCATTATCGAAGCCGTGACAGAGAACCTCGGAGTCAAGGCGGAAATCTTTCGCACGCTCGACGAGATCGCGCAGCCTGAAGCGATTCTCGCGTCGAACACGTCTTCGATCTCGATCACCAAACTTGCTGCGACGACGCGGCGGCCTGAGAAAGTGATTGGGATGCACTTTATGAATCCTGTGCCGGTGATGAAGTTAGTAGAAGTGATTCGCGGCCTCGCCACTGCGGATGAAACTTATGAGCGGACACGGCAGTTGTGCGAGCAGATGGGCAAGACCGCGCTTGAATGCAACGACTCGCCCGGCTTCGTCTCAAACCGCGTTTTGATGCCGATGATCAACGAGGCGATCTTCGCGCTCTACGAAGGCGTCGCCACCCGCGAAAGCATCGACGGCATTATGAAACTCGGCATGAATCATCCGATGGGGCCGCTCACGCTCGCCGATTTCATCGGCCTCGACGTGTGTCTCGCCGTCCTCAATGTCCTGCATGAAGAACTCGGCGATCCCAAATATCGTCCCTGCCCGCTCCTCAAAAAGTATGTCGCTGCCGGCTGGGTAGGCCGCAAAGCCGGACGCGGAATCTACAACTACAGTGATGAGTGACGAGTGCTGAGTGACGAGTGACGAGCTTAGTCAAGTGCTATTCTTTTTAACTTGTCACTTGTCACTCAGCACTCGTCGCTGCTTTAACAGTGGTGAGAGTGATTGATCAGATACGTTGCCAGCGTTGCCGGGCGGTTAATCCGCTCGGTGAGGAATTGTGCGCGCAGTGCGGGACGCGGTTGATGTTGGTGATTGAGCCGACGAAGCAGCGGTTTGAGGAAGAGTCCACTGCGTCGGGACATGATGAGTATTTGGTTGAGCGCATTTCGATTTTGGAGAATCATTTGCTGCGGATGATCGATAAGGTTGAGCGGGGACTCGATCTGTTGATGCGCCAATCGCAGGTGTCTTTGCAGCAGCAGATTTTGGTTGAGACGTTAATCAGCGCGCTGGACGAGGCCGGCGTGATCGGGCGGGAACGGCTTCTCAGTCAGTGGCGTGAGTCGTGCGACGAAAATGAGTCAAAGCCACGCCAAGAGGAACAGCGGCGCGAGCGTTTGATCGAGCAAACGTTGGAAGGCGTGCCGGCGGAAAGTCGCAAAGAATTCGAGTTGTTGGCACGCGAAGGGTTTACGCTGATCGATATGAGAGAGAGAGAGAAAGGCTTTCGTGTGTTAGAGCGGGCGGCGGCGTTGGCTCCGCAAAGCGCGGCACTCAACTTCGTGCTGGGCGGCGAGCTATTCATGTCTCGGCGGATGACGCTGGCGCGCGACTATCTCGAACGCACCGTGCGCGCCGGGGCGGAGAATCCACTGATCTTTCTGCTGCTGGCTCTGACTTACGCCGATGCCGGCGAGATAGACAGCGCGCAACAGATTTTTCAAAAGCTGCCTGCTCCTTTACGCCAGACCTTCGCGGCGACCTATGCCGTCGGGCGGTTGGCGGCTCTGGAGGGCGACTGGACGCGCGCTTTGAGTGAATTCAAAAAAGCGCAGGCAGCGAATCCTTCGCCCGAAGTTCAGTACCTCGTCGGCCTCGCGCAGTACCAACTCGGTCGCTACAAACTCACGCTGCGGTACGCAGAAAAGACTTTAGCGGCGGATGCCAAGTATGCGGCGGCATTGTTTCTGAAAGGCCTTGCTTGTGTGCGTCTCGGCGATAGCGCGACGGCTCGTCAAGCGTTCGCGCTGGCCCGCTCGCTCGGTCATGATCTGCCGCCGCAGGCAAGCGCGCGCCGCCGAAAGTTTGACATCGCGGAACTCGAAGGCTGTTTGGAACTCTCGTTTTTCGGCGCGGCGCGGCAGCGCAAGCAACAACTTCTGCTCTCCGGCGACGAACGGCTGGCGGCCAAGCTGATTGATGACGCAATGGGCGAGGCGGTCGTCGCCGCACGTTGACACGCCCGCTTTGGCCGCTATAATTGCACCTTTTGTTTCCGGCACGATATAACGGACAAAGGCAGTTGAGAGTCTCCGGCGATGCACATTGAAGTGGAAAATCTGACTGAGACGGGCCGCCCGTTCGCGCATATCTACGGCGCGGGCGCACTCGATCTCGCAGACGATTGCGCCCGCCTGACCGGCGAGATGCGAATCTCAGGACGCGCGTCGCGCCAGCGAGAGGGAGTCACACTGCAAGGCGAGATCACGACGACAGTCGAGATCAATTGTGATCGTTGCTTAACACCGATCAGCGTGCCGGTAGAAGCGGCTTTCGATGTCAACTACGTCGCTGCCGAAGCGGACGCCGCGACGGAAGAAGCGACCGAGTTACAGCCGGAAGATTTGAGCGTCTCGGTTTACGAAGGAGACGCAATTGATTTAGATGAGTTAGCGCGCGAGCAGGTGTTGTTAGCTTTGCCCGTACGTCTGCTCTGCCGCGAAGAATGCAAGGGCCTCTGCCCGAACTGCGGCGCGGAGCGCAACACACAGCCCTGCGCCTGCGAGGACAGGGAAGTCGATCCACGCTGGGCCGCGCTTGCAACACTGAAAGACCGTGAATAGTGAATCGTCAATCGTGAATAGAAAGAATTGTCTTTTGCTATTCACGATTGATGATTCACGATTTACTTTTCTATGGAGTAATTATGCCGAATCCGAAACGCCGTCACTCTAAAGCGCGCACGGGCAAACGCCGGGCGCATGATGCGCTGCGCGCGCCGCAGACTACGGTCTGCCCGAACTGTCAAGAACCGCGTTTGCCGCATCGCGTCTGCCCGAAGTGCGGCCATTACAAAGGCCGTGAAATCGTGCGCGTCGATCTTGAATCGTAATTCAACAATCAGCGTTGGTTCGGGCGCGCCACACTGACGAGCGCGCTGGCTTGATGAAGCACGGGCGTCAATTGACCGGCAAAGTTGTGGTGGACGCGATGGGCAGCGACCACGCGCCGCACGTCGAGATCGACGGCGCGCTCGCGGCGGCGCGCGATCTTGGCATCGGCGTGATCCTCGTCGGGCAGCCCGACAAGGTCGAGCCGGAATTGCGCCGCTGCGGTTGGCGCAAGCAAGGTGATCGCGGCATCGAGTTCGTCGAAGCGGCGGAAGTGATCGGGATGGACGAGCCGGTGGCAACTTCCGTGCGGCGCAAGAAGAAAAGTTCTCTGCGTGTGGGTGTTCGGTTGGTGGCTGACGGACGCGCCGACGGCTTCGTGTCGGCGGGCAATACCGGCGCGGCGATGGCGACGGCTAAGATGGTTTTGGGGATGCTGCCCGGCGTGGATCGACCGGCGCTCGCCGCTTTCGTCCCGACCAAATCCGGCAGGCCAACGCTGCTCTTGGACGTGGGCGCAAACTCTGATTGCAAGGGCTATCACATGGCGCAGTTTGCCATCATGGGTGACGCTTACACGCAGGCGATCTTGGGGACACACAAGCCTTCCGTCGGATTGATGAGTATCGGGGAAGAAGAAGCGAAAGGGAACGAGTTGACGAAAGAAGCGTTTCCGTTGCTGCGTGAACTTTCTTCGCTGAACTTCGTCGGCAACGTCGAAGGGCGTGATGTCTATACGGGGCAGGTCGATGTCATCGTCACGGACGGTTTTACCGGGAACGTGATGTTGAAACTCTCCGAAGGCTTGTCAGACGCGGTGGTCTCAATGATCAAACACGAGTTGAGCGCGACGACGGTCACGAAAGCCGGAGCGATGCTCGCGCGCCCGGCCTTCCGCCGTTTGAAAAAGCGGCTCGACTATTCCGAGTACGGCGGTGCGCCGCTCTTAGGCGTGCAGAAGATCGTCGTCATCGGTCACGGCAACTCGAACGCACGCGCGATTCGTAACGCGATTCGCAACGTCAAAGAGTTTTCCGAATACGGCGCAAATGACCGCATTCAGCACGGCATCGCAGAAACTCAGAGGATAGAGGTTAGAGGATAGAGGTTAGAAGTAAGTCTTTACTATCCTCTATGCTCTTTCTTGAAAGGCTAAAGAAATGGCGAACATGAACGCCGGTATTCTCAGCACGGGCCGCTCATACCCGGAAGGCATTTTAACCAACGCCGATCTGGAAAAAATGGTCGAGACTTCCGACGAGTGGATCACGTCGCGGACAGGCATCAAGGAGCGGCACAAGGCCAGCGAGGGCGAGTACACCTCGCTATTTGCCGTGCGCGCCGCACGGCAGGCGATTGAGCGCGCGAAGGTCGATCCATCAGAAATCGATCTGCTCATCTGCGCGACCGTGACGCCCGATCAAGTGCTGCCCTCGACCGGCTGTTTGATTCAAGCCGAACTGGGCGCGCACCGCGCCGCTGCATTTGATTTGGCCGCCGCTTGTTCCGGTTTTCTCTACGGCTTGACGCTCGCCAATCAGATGATTCGCTCCGGGCAGGCGCGCTACACGCTCGTTATCGGCGCGGAAATTTTGACCAAGTATGTTGACTACACTGATCGCTCAACTTGCGTGATTTTCGGTGACGGCGCGGGCGCGGCCCTGCTTGGTCCCGTCGAAGAAGGGCGCGGTATTCTGGCAGCGCGCATTCGTTCGGATGGTCGCTTCGCCGAACAACTCTTCGCGCCCGGCGGCGGCACGCGCTTAGGACTGACGGCTGAATCCGTCGCGAGCGGCCAGCATTTTTACAAGATGCGCGGCAACGAACTGTTCAAAGTCGCCGTCCGCTCGATGGCCGACATCTCGCGCGAAGTCTTAGAAGAGGCCGGGCAGTCAGCGGACGATGTGAAACTCTTCATCCCACATCAAGCGAATCAACGCATCACCGACGCCGTCGCCGATAAGTTGAAAGTGGAAAGCGAGCGCGTCTATTCCAATATCGCGTATCACGGCAACACTTCTTCGGCCTCGATTCCGATTGCGCTCGACGAATGCCTCGAAGCCGGGCGTATCAAGGAAGGCGATCTCGTGCTAATGGCTTCCTTCGGCGGCGGCGTCACGTGGGGCGGCGTAGCGCTGCGCTGGTGATGGGAATTTGCGATTTTGGATTTTTGATTTGCGATTGGAGGAGATTTGCGATTTTAGATTTTTAATTTGCGATTGAAACGTCGCTTGCTCGCTTTCATTTCAAATCAAAAATCAAAAATCAAAAATCAAAAGTTAGCTTGCAGCGCAGCGCATATATTTTCCCCGGTCAAGGCTCGCAGTACGCGGGCATGGGGCGGGAGTTGGCGGAAAGTTCGGCGGCGGCGCGTGAGGTGTTTGCCGATGCCGATGACGCTCTCGGCTTCGCGCTCTCTGAATTGTGCTTCAGCGGCCCGGCAGAAGCGTTGCAGTTGACGGAGAACACACAGCCGTCGATCTTGACCACTTCAGTCGCAGCTTTGCGTGCGGCGGAAGAAGCAGGCTTGCCGCCGCCGGCTTTTGTTGCCGGCCACAGCCTCGGCGAATATTCGGCGTTGGTAGCGGCGGGCGCGCTCAAGTTGGCCGATGCAGTTCGCACAGTGCGCGCGCGGGGGCGTTACATGCAGGAGGCAGTCCCCGTTGGCGTCGGTGCGATGGCGGCGATCTTGGGCGCAGGCGTCGAGATAGTGGAAGAGGCTTGCCGCGAAGCGCAGCAAGGCGAGGTGTGTAGCCCGGCGAATATCAACTCGCCAAATCAGATCGTGATCGCGGGAAATGCCGGGGCGGTTGATCGCGCGAGTGAATTATTGAAAACGCGCGGCGCGAAGCGCGCGATCAAGCTGAACGTGAGCGCGCCTTTTCATTGTGCGTTGATGAGACCGGCGCAAGAGCGGCTGGCGGCTGATCTGGAAACAATTGAGTTCGCGGATTTGCGCGTGCCGCTCGTGACGAACGTGGACGCGCAGGCGATTGAGAGCGGCGTTAAAGCGCGCGAGTCTTTGGTGCGGCAAGTCTCCGCGCCGGTGCGTTGGCGCGAGGTAGTTGATTATTTAGTGGCACAAGGCGTTAGTTTTTTCGTCGAGATCGGCCCCGGCAAGGTGTTATCTGGATTGGTGCGGCAGACTGCACCGGGCGCGCGTTGCGTGAACATTGAAGACCGCGCGAGCCTCGCAGCGGGGCGTGCGGCTCTTGCTGAAAGCGACGCTGTGAGTAGTGGCAATTAAACGGAGAGAGTGCTTTAATCTCCGGCAGGCTTTCAAGTTTTCTTCATTCTAAAGTTGACAGAGGAGCATGACGACAATGCCCGATCAAGCAGAGATCGAGACTAAAGTGAAGCAGATCATCGTTGACGAACTAGGCGTGGATGAGAATGAGGTGACGCCGAACGCGCGCTTTATCGACGACCTCGGCGCGGACTCGCTCGACACAGTGGAGTTGGTGATGCGCTTCGAGGAAGAGTTCGGCATCGAGATTCCCGACGAGGATGCCGAGAAAATTCAGAGCGTCCGCGACGCTTACAGTTACATCGAACAGCACATGGGCAAGTAACTTCCGTCGCGCGACGGAAGTGGCGTCTGCTCGCGGACGGATTGCGCCGGAGCGGACGCTCATGAGTTTTATTTGGCGAAGAGCCGCCGCGCCCGCCAGTGCCAGAGCAGAGTCGGCGGGTGCGCGGCTGCGCCGTTTTCGTTTCCCCAGAAGGAGCTTCGCATTTTGAAACGTCGCGTCGTCGTCACGGGACTCGGCCTCGTCACGCCGGTCGGCTTAAACGTCGAGTCCACTTGGTCTGCTCTCACCAGAGGGCAGAGCGGCGTGGACTACCTCAAGAAGTTCGACACGGAAAAATTCTCGGTCAAGATCGCCGCCGAAGTCAAAGACTTCGATCCGTTGAATTTCGTGGAGAAGAAGGAAGCCCGCAAGATGGGTTCTTTCATTCACTACGCGATTGCCGCCGCCGACGAAGCGATGCGCGATAGCGGCTTGCAGATCACGGACGACATCTCCGAGCAGGCTGGCACTTACATCAGCAGCGGCATCGGCGACTTCTGGGCCATCGAGCGCGAGCATGAAAAGCTCCTCAAGGACGGCCCCAGCCGCGTCTCGCCGTTCTTCATCCCGTCGGCGATTGTCAATCTGGCCGCCGGCCAAGTCTCGATCCGGCACGGCGCGAAGGGACCAAACTCCGCGACCGCCACTGCCTGCGCTGCCGGCGCGCACGCCATCGGCGACAGCATGAAGATTATCGAGCGCGGCGACGCCGACGTGATGATCTGCGGCGGCGCGGAATCCGCCATCACGCCGATGAGCGTCGCGGGCTTCGCCGCGATGCGCGCCCTCTCGACGCGCAACGACGATCCGCCGCGCGCCTCCCGTCCCTTCGAGCGCGACCGCGACGGCTTCGTGATTGGCGAGGGCGCAGGGATCGTGATCCTCGAAGAGTTGGAATTTGCCAAAAAGCGCGGCGCACGAATTTACGCGGAACTCGTCGGCTACGGCATGACGGCTGACGCTTTCCACATCACCATGCCGGACGAGTCGGCTTCCGGCGCGGATCGTGTCATGAGAAAGGCTTTGCAAGACGCCGGAGTGAAACCGGAGCAGGTCGGCTACTTAAACGCGCACGGCACTTCGACGCCGTATAACGACAAGTTCGAGACCATCGCGATCAAGAAGACCTTCGGCGAACATGCCTACAAAATTGCGGTCAGCTCTACGAAGTCGATGACCGGCCATCTGCTCGGCGCGGCGGGCGGCATCGAAGCCGTCTTCTCGATCCTCGCGATCCATCGCAATTTGCTGCCGCCGACGATCAATTACGTCACGCCCGATCCCGAATGCGATCTCGATTACGTCCCGAACGAAGCCCGCGAGGCGCGCATCAATTACGCCCTCTCCAACAGCTTCGGCTTCGGCGGCACGAATGCGGCGCTGTTGTTCAAACGATATGAGGAATAGAGTTTTCAGTTTTGAGTTTTCAGTTTTCAGCCGGAACAAAGGCTGATTGCTGGAAACAGGAAACTGAAAACTCAAAACTGAGCATGAAAATTATCGTTCTGATGAAGCAGATCGCGAACAAAGACGCGATCTTGCGGATCAATAAAGAGTCCACTTGGATCGAAGAGGGCGATCTCTCTCACGAGGTCAACGAGTCGGACGGCTATGCGCTCGAAGAGGCGCTTCGTTTGAAAGAGAAGCATGGCGGCGAAGTGGTGGTCTGCTCGATGGGGCCGCAGCGCGTCAAGAGCGTGATCAAGGACGCGCTGGCGCGCGGCGCAGATCGGGCGATTCATGTGGTCTTCGACAATCTGAACACGCTCGCGCCTTATGAGGCAGCGCGCGTGTTGGCCGAAGCGATTAAGGAAGAGCAAGCTGATCTGATCATGACCGGTTTGCAGTCTGACGATAACGGCTACGCGCAGACGGGCGTGATCCTCGCCGATTTACTCGGCCTACCGCACGCGACGATTGTGATCGAGGTGGACG
>JALZKK010000342.1 GCA_030859285.1 Acidobacteriota bacterium
GCGGTCGTCGGCTTGACTCATCTCAACCGTATCTTCGTCTGAGGCTGGTACTCAGGCAGAAGTGTGTCCACTTGACGGTGGGCGAGGCAAGGACCGTCGTTTCTCTTATTCATCGGAACATCTAATAGATCATGAGCGACCCGCGATGTTGAGAATGCGCGAAAGTCAATTAGCTCGCTTTCGCGAGCTTGGCGGACGAGACGTCCGCGCTCCCAGCTTAGGTCGACTCTCAGTCCGCCAAGCTAAAGCAATTCTCACAATTCGCTATTGATGAGTCTTTCGATCTCTTCTTTCAACGCCCGTTTGAAAACTTTGCCCGATGCGAGCAGCGGGAATTCTTCGATGAAGAAAATGCGCTTCGGGATTTTATAGCGCGCGAGTTGGCCGGAGCAAAAGTCGATGATCTCTTCGGCAGTCACGGAGCAGTTGTGTTTCTTCAACACTGCCGCGACGGGCGTCTCGCCCCATTTCGGATCGGGGAGGCCGACGAGCGCGGCGGCGGCGACCAATGGATGCGCGTGCAGCACAGCCTCGACTTCCGCCGGATAGATGTTCTCGCCCCCCGAAATGATCATGTCTTTGGCGCGCCCGACGATGTAGTAATAACCCTCTTCATCTTGCCGCGCCAGATCGCCGGTGTAAAACCAGCCGTCGCAAAGCGCGGCCTCAGTCGCCTCGCGGTTCTGCCAGTAACCGGAACAGACATGCCCGCCCTGCAAGAGCAACTCGCCGACTTGCCCACGCCGCACATCGCGCCCTTTGTCGTCCACCAATCGCGCCTCGCTGTGAAAACTCGGTAGGCCGATTGAGCCGGCTTTCCGCACGGCGTCTTCGAGCGCGAGTTTGAAACAGTTCGGCCCCACTTCCGTCAGGCCATAGCCCTGCGTGAAAGCGACGCCGCGTTTTTGATAAGCCTCGATTAACGGAACGGGACACGGCGCGCCGCCGGAGATGAAGTAACGAATTGATCCGAAATCAATCGCCTCGAAGCGAGGCGCTTCGAGCATCATCTGAAACATCGTCGGCACGCCGAAGAAGAGGGTGCAGCGATAACGTTCGATGGCTTCCAAAACTTGTGCGGCGTCGAAGCCGCGCAGAATGACGAGCGTGCCGCCGACGTGCAGGAGCGGCAGCGTCAAAACGTTGAAGCCGCCGGTGTGAAAAAGCGGCGCGTGAATGGTCGTCACGTCGGTCGAGACGATATCCCAGCCGACGTTGGTATTGATCGAATTCCACGTCAACATCCGGTGTGAGAGCAGCGCGCCTTTAGGCCGGCCCGTCGTCCCCGAAGTGTAGATAATCAACGCCGGCATCTCCGGGTCAAAGTCTGCAACTTCGACCGTCTCGACACGGCCTGCGTTGATCGCATCTTCATACTTGAAACATTCGTCGCCGGCTTCCGCTGCGCCGATAGTAATGAGACTTTCGATTGTCGCTTCGCGCCGCAGTTGGTGAACCGTCGCGCGAAACTCGCTCTCGTAGATCAAAACTTTCGGCTGGCAGTCTTCCAGAATGTACTGCAACTCCGGCGGCGTCAGGCGGTAATTGAGCGGGACCAACACGGCAGTCAACTTCGCCGCCGCAAAAAAGGCTTCCAATACTTCCGCGCGATTCATGGCGAGAATGCCCACGCGGTCGCCGCTTTCGACGCCGCACTCGTCGCGCAAAAAATTTGCGAGCCGCGTCGCGCGCGCGTTCAATTGCCGGTAAGTAAGCTGCGCCCCGCTCGCCGCATCAATTAACGCCGTCTGCTCCGGCGACACAGCGGCCCGGCGCGCCATCCAATCTCTGACGATCATCCCGACTCCATTTCGGATTGCGGATTGAAGAAGATTTCTCTCTTCCAATCCGCAATCCGCAATCCGCAATTTAGAAATTGAACTTCAGCGCGAACTGAATCAGACGCGGGTTGTTGCTCGTTGAGATGATGCGCCCGAATCCTACGGTATTGAGATCGCTGATCGGGTTGGCGAAGTTGACGTGGTTCGTCAAATTGAAAAGTTCGGTGCGGAACTCGACGTTCTTCGATTCGTCTATCGCGAAGCGTTTGATGATCGAGAGATCGAGATTAATCTGGCGCGGCCCGCGCAGGATGTTCCGGCCCACGTTGCCGAAGTCGGTGCCGGCTGCGGTCGCAATAGCCATGCCACCGGAACTGGGAATGACCTGCCCGGCCAACACAGT
Organism: Acidobacteriota bacterium; assembly: GCA_030859285.1. Classification (GTDB taxonomy): domain Bacteria; phylum Acidobacteriota; class Blastocatellia; order Pyrinomonadales; family Pyrinomonadaceae; genus JACCRA01. The sequence continues at coordinate 2,185 of JALZKK010000342.1, forward strand.
GGCGCGCGCAAACGCCGCTGGGTTGAAGTAGAAGCCCGCCGGGACATTGCTGAACGGATCGCCGACGAGGTTCGGGCGCGAGAGCGCCGCGCCATTCAGACCGTAGAGCGAGGCTCCTTGAACATCCACGATGTCAATCGGCAGTCCCGACATCGCCGTGAAGATGCCGCCGATCTGCCAATCGTTGAGCGCGAGGCGCGCGACGAGCGAGCCTTCAGGGCTGATCGGATCGGGCAGTTCATAGACAGAACTGAAGACGAAGCGGTGCGGGCGGTCGAAGTCCGAGACGCCGCGATTCGCGCGGTTGTCGAATTGGTTGCCGAGAATCGGAGAGGTCTCGCCAACTGAGCCGGGGTTGAGAACGCCGCCCGTGCCGGGGCCGCCGCCTTGGCCCGAAGCGTTGTCGATGGATTTTGCGAAGGTGTAAGAGGCAAGGAATGAAAGTCCCTGCGAAAAGCGTTTGGTCAAACTCAACTGCATCGAGTTGTAATTCGACTGGGCGGTGGTTTGATTCTGGAAGAAGTTGTTGATTCCCGCGCCTTGGAACGGAGCGCGCAAGGCGGCGTTCGCGGGCGTGTTCGTCGTGATCACCGCGCCGGTCACTCCATTGACGACCGGATTTGACGGGCTGGCGAGCCGCGCTTGGTTAATCCCGATCTGGCGAAACAAATTGACGCCGCGCGTGCCGACGTAGGCGGCTTCAACTACGTAGTTTCTGAAGAGTTCGTACTGCACGCTCGCGTTGTACTGCTGAAGATACGGCGTGCGAAGGTTGCGGTCGAAGAACGCGCCTGAGAGCGCGACGTTCGGCACGAAGGTCGGGAACGCCGACTGCGGCGGCGCGGGGAAGAACGGGTCGGAGACGGGGATCGGTGTCGGGAGGCCGACGCGCGCACCGAAGACGTAAGTCGGCGGCGCAAGCACGTTCAAGGTGACGTATTGGAACGACGTGCGCAAGTAGAAGATGCCATAGCCGCCGCGAAGGACAAGCCGGTTCGAGTCGAGCGGCGAGTAAGCGAAGCCGACGCGCGGCGCGAAGTTGTTCGGATCGATGCTGTTGACCACGCGCTTATCCACGTTCGGCACACTCGCCAAGTCGTATTCGGAAATCACGTTGCCGGCTTGGACGAAACCGCTGCCGGCGTTGACGAGTTGCGTCGGGTTGTAGAGCGTCGGATCGAAAGTGGCGATGCGCCCGCGCGTGTCGTAGGCCGGCAGATCGAGTTCGTAGCGCAAGCCGAGGTTGACAGTCAGCTTATTCGTCACCT
>JALZKK010000357.1 GCA_030859285.1 Acidobacteriota bacterium
GCTCATCAACACATTGGCGAACAACAGGCTGATGCTCGACTGCGGCTCCGGGCTGTGGCTCCGCTGCACTTGCACTCGCGATAAGCGCGTGTACGGAAACATCATGTAACCCTGCCAGAGCAGGCACAGCGCGAGGGCCGCTGCGAATAGATTGCCGCCCACGCCGCCGGCTCCTCTCAGCCACAAATACACGACTAACACGATAAAAGTGATGACGACGATCTGAAGGCGCGGAAAGTCGAAAATCCTGATCCACCACACCTCGCTCCGCGATAAAGGAAGCACGGTCGCGACGATCATTAAAGAGCCAAGCGTAATCAGCGCAATCTCCATTGGTCCCCTACCGTTTGATGAATTGGCGTCCGTCCCGCCGTCAAGACGTGGCGCAGACAGATCAACACAGACGTGCTTGAGGCTCAAGCCCGCAAAACATAAGTTCAAGCCGAAGGTCAACGAGGAGAAGTACAACGCTCAAGCTAAGGCGCAGTCGGCGCGTCGTGCCAGCCGGGGACGCGAATGCAGGCGACGGAGTGGCCGGGCGCAACTGTGCGGAGGTTTGGATCGATCTGCGTGCATTCGGGAATCGCTTCCGGGCAGCGTGTGTGAAAGCGGCAGCCGGCGGGCGGATTGATCGGCGTCGGCACGTCCCCGTGCAAGACAATGCGCTCGCGCTTGCGCGTCGGATCGGGGATGGGGATCGCGGACAGCAGCGCGCGCGTGTACGGGTGCAGCGGGTTCGCATAAAGTTTCGCCGTGCTCGCAATCTCGACGATGCGGCCCAAGTACATCACGGCCACGCGATCCGAAATGTGTTCCACGACCGCCAACCCGTGCGAGATAAACAGGTAAGTGAGTTTAAATTCCTTCTGTAAATCTTCGAGCAGGTTGATCACTTGCGCCTGCACCGACACGTCGAGAGCCGACACGGGTTCGTCCGCCACGATCAATTTCGGGTTCAAGGCCAACGCTCGCGCGATGCCCAAGCGCTGCCGCTGCCCGCCGGAAAACTCATGCGGGTAACGGTTCATATAATCGGGATCAAGCCCGACCTTCGAGAGTAACTCCGCCACGCGCGCTCGCCGCTCTGCCTTGTTGCCCAGCCCGTGAATCTTGAGCGGCTCGCCGATAATATCCGAGACTTTCAAGCGCGGGTTCAAGCTCGCATACGGGTCTTGAAAAATGATCTGCATCTCGCGCCTGAGCGCGCGCAGTTCGCTGCCCGACATCGCCAGGACGTCCTCATCTTCAAAATAAACTTCGCCGCGCGTCGGCTCGATTAGCCGCAGCAGGCAACGCCCGACCGTCGATTTCCCGCAGCCCGACTCGCCGACCAAACCCAAAGTCTCGCCCTTGAAAATCTCGAACGTCACGCCGTCCACCGCCCGCACCACATCGTCGCTGCCCGCCACCGGAAAATGCTTGAAGAGGCCGCGCACGCGCACCAATTCTTGAGCGCGCACGTCGCCCCGCGCGTCAGCCATCCGCGCCGCCTGCGCTTCGGCTTGTGGGACAGTTTGCAAGTGTTCATTCATGCTCATGGTTCATCTTAATTTCTGCGTGGAGCGCGTCGCCTGTGCTGGGAGCGCGGACGTCTCGTCCGCCAAGCTCGCCTGCGGGCGAGCTAACCGACTTATGCTTTCACTCAACGTAACGTGATCACGGAATCTTTATTCGCGCTCTCGCGCTCACGGCGGACGAGACGTCCGCGCTCCCAGCACGTGCGGCCTCTTCTTCTGATCATCCGATCTATCTCAACTCCTGCTCCGCCTGATGATCCGCCGTGACGGCAGCGGCTAAGTCGTACAACACGCAGCGCACTTTTGCATCATGCTCTAATTCATACAACGGAATTTCTCCTTCGGTGCAGCGCGGCATCCGATGTGGACAGCGCGGCGCGAAGTGGCAACCCGGCGGCAATGCCGTCGGCTTCGGCACAGTGCCTTCGATGGTCTCCAAACGCTCGGCCTTCTCTGCCTCTGCCACCGTCAGTTTTGGCACGGAACGAAGCAGCCCTTCCGTATATGGATGCTTCGGTCGCGCGAACAATTCCGCGACCGGCGACTCTTCCACGATCCGCCCCGTGTACATCACCGCCACGCGATCTGCCACCTCCGCCACCACGCCCAAATCATGCGTGATCAACAGCACCGCCAACTCGCGAGTTTTTCTCAATCCGTCCAGCAACTCTAAAATCTGCGCTTGAATGGTCACATCGAGCGCAGTCGTCGGCTCGTCCGCAATCAGCAATTTCGGATCACACGCCAAAGCCATCGCGATCATCACGCGCTGCCGCATCCCGCCCGACAACTGATGCGGATAATCATCCACGCGCCGCGCCGGATCAGGGATCGACACCTCACGCATCGCCTCAATCGCGCCCTCGCGCGCTTGTTTCCGTTTCAGCTTGCGATGCAGCCGGAGAGCTTCCGCGATCTGCTCGCCGACGGTATAGACCGGATTCAACGAAGTCATCGGGTCTTGAAAGATCATCGCGATGTCGTCGCCGCGAATCTCCCGCATCCGCGCTTCAGAGACTTTCAACAAACTCTCACCATCGAACGAAATTTCCCCGCCCACAATCCGCCCCGGCGGCGAGACCAAGCGCATAACTGACAAAGCCGTGACCGACTTCCCGCATCCCGACTCGCCGACTAATCCGAGCAACTCCCCGCGATCAAGATAAAAGCTCACGCCATCCACCGACTTAACAACTCCGGCGCGTGTTAGGAAATGCGTCTGTAGATTTTTGACTTCGAGTAAATGAGACATGCTGTTTGGAGATTAACCGAAGGCCGAATCATTGCCAAGAAGCACGCCAACGTAGAGGAGTTGCCGCTGATGCTACTTCATGGAGTGGCAAACGGGTTGACAATACCTAACCCCGTCGCTCGCGCGGAAGCGTCGAAGTCTTCCGAGTAGAGGCGCGTCACGCTGGCCTCCAAGCAAGCGGCAATGATCAGCGCATCCCAAGATGAGAGTTTGTATTGCTTCATCAAATCTTCTGTGCGCTGCAACATTGCCCACGTTGGCAACACTGGAGTCCACAACGCCTCTAATTTGTGCAGATCAATCCAAGCCTTCTCCCGGTTATAGCCGAATGGCTCTAATTTTCGGCTGGCCGCGATGTACTCACAAGCGACTTGCCACAGTAGAACCGCGTCCGACAAATTGCGAACTAAAGATTCGGCAATCGCCTGCTTGCGAGGATCGCGGTTGTCGTGAACATAGATGAGGATGTTCGTATCAACGGCGTTCATGCAACTCCTCGCGGGTGAAACGACGGGGCGCATCGGCGGGGATCGGGTTGTCGCGCATGTTCTGAATCAACTCGTTCATGATGCGCTTCCGCTCTTCCGGATCGGTCACTTGGGGCGACTGGACGCGAGGCACTTCAATCACCAACTCGACCTCCGAGTTTTCAGGCAGATCGCAAGGGGCTTGCGGGATGAACGCGCCGCCTTGATAGATCGCTCTTAACCTTTGTGACATACAGCTTGCTCCTTTCACACAAACATTCTACACCGTCACGGCCTCGCGGTACTCGCCCCAGACGCGGCGGAGGCGGTGGCTGATCTCGCCGACGGTGGCGTGTGATTCAACAGCGGCGAGGATGCGCGGGAGCAGGTTCTCTGTGCCGCGCGCGGCGGCTTCGAGTCGGGCGAGGGCGGATTCGGTGGCTGTGTTGTCGCGGCGCTCGCGCACGTCGCGGAGACGCTCGATTTGGGCTTGTTCGATTGAGGGATCGATGCGGAGGATTTGGGGCGTCGAGTCTTCTGTGATCTGGAAGCGATTGACGCCAACGACGATTGATTTTTTCGTCTCAACGGCGCGTTGATAATCGTAAGCCGCCTCTTGAATTTCGCGTTGGACGTAGCCGCTCTCAATCGCGCGGAGCATTCCGCCGAGGGCATCGATCTTGTCGAGATAGTCCGAGGCGCGAGCTTCAATCTCATTCGTTAGTTGCTCAATCGCGTAAGAGCCGGCGAGGGGATCGACGGTGTCGGCGACGCCGGATTCGTGGGCGATGACTTGCTGTGTGCGGAGCGCGACGCGGGCCGCCTGTTCGGTGGGGAGCGCGAGGGCTTCGTCAAAGCCGTTGGTGTGGAGCGATTGCGTGCCGCCCAAGATCGCGGCGAGCGCTTGGATCGTGGTACGGACGACGTTGACTTCGGGTTGCTGCGCGGTCAAGGTCGAGCCGGCGGTCTGCGTGTGGAAGCGGAGCATCAACGAGCGCGGATCGCGTGCGCCGAAGCGTTCGCGCATGATGCGCGCCCACAGTCTCCGCGCGGCGCGGAACTTGGCGATCTCTTCCAAGAGATTGCTGTGCGCGTTGAAGAAGAAGGAGAGGCGCGGCGCGAAATCATCAACAGCGAGGCCGGCGCTGATCGCGGCTTCGGTGTAAGCGATGGCGTCGCCGAGCGTGAAGGCCACTTCCTGCGCGGCGGTCGAGCCGGCTTCGCGAATGTGATAGCCGCTGATCGAGATGGTGTTCCACTTCGGCACTTCGCTCGCGCAGTAAGCGAAGGTGTCCGTCACAAGACGAAGCGACGGCGCAGGTGGGTAGATGTACGTGCCGCGCGCGATGTATTCCTTCAGGATGTCGTTTTGGATCGTGCCGTTCAGATCATCGGGCGCGACGCCTTGTTTCTTGGCGACGGCGATGTAGAGGCACAGCAGCGTCGAGGCCGTCGCGTTGATCGTCATCGAGGTCGAGACCGTATCGAGCGGGATGCCGTCGAAGAGTCGTTGCATGTCTTCGAGCGAATCAATCGCGACGCCGACTTTGCCGACTTCGCCGGCAGAGAGCGGATCGTCGGAATCGAGGCCGATCTGCGTCGGCAGATCAAAAGCGACCGAGAGGCCGGTGGTCCCCTGCGCGAGCAGATATTTGTAACGCGCGTTCGACTCTTCGGCGGTGGCGAAGCCTGCGTACTGGCGCATTGTCCAGAAGCGCCCGCGATACATGCTGCGGCGCACGCCGCGCGTGTACGGATATTCGCCGGGCGCGCTTAAATCTCGATCATAATCGACGGCTTCAGTGTTTGACGGATTGAAGTCGTTCGGCAACTCGATGCCGGAGGAAGTCTCGAATCTCGCGCGCCGTTCGGCGTCAATTTTCGCACTCATAAAATGCGGCCTCGTCCGTGTGGGTAATACGAGGCCAACGCTAACACACGGCGCGCGCGCGTCGCAATGCAGGTCTTGGCGTTGCAGACAAGGCGGTAGCCCGACCGTGAGGGAGGGCGTCTTGGCCGTGCGCTGACGCCCTCCCTCACGGTCGGGCTGCTGCCATGATCGCGTCGTTAGTGCAACAGTTGACCGATCAAGTCCCGCTCGCGTAGCATCGCTGCCGACAAAGCAAGTCGCAGCACACACCAATTTGCGGAGCTAAATTTTGGAGATCAATGACGACGCCAAAGAGATCGTGCAAGCGCTCGGTGAAGCCATCAACCGCGCGGTCGAGCGTTCGCCGGACGTGGCCGATGCTATCTCGCAGTTGCGCGCGGCGGGTTATGAGATGGAACTGACGCTCAAGCTGGAGATCGGATTGCGCGAGCGTGAGGACGAAGACGAAAGCGACGCCGAAGAAACGCTCCTCGAATTGACTGAAGAAGATCGGCGCACACTCCGCAGTATGAAGATTCGTTTCGATGAAGCGGAGTGACCGGAAAGCATTAAATGGACGAGGGCGCAGGGAAGATGTCGAAGATTCCCAGATACTTGATTCTGCTGTCGTTGGGCTTGCTCGGCTTGTGCCTGTTCGTCGTGGGGTTGCTGGCGACAATTGCCGGAACATCCATCGCGCTGCCGGGGTTGGGACTCATCGTCAGCGGCCCGCTCGTGCTATCACTCGGACTCCTGCTCATTTTCTTTGCTGTGGTCGTGGCAAGGCTACTCAAGCCGCGCTAAACGAAAGGCGAAAGGCGAAGGGCGAAAGGAAAACGTGCGGACACGCCTGTGGCGTGAATCTTAAAAATAAGTTTTCAGAGCGCAGCTCTGTCCTCACTTTCGCCCTTCGCCCTTCGCCTTTCCCTTGTCAATACCGTGCTTTGCCAGCGGCGCGGTCGTGTGCTATCTTGACCATCTTTTGCACCCGCTAAATTTTCCGCCTACTTAATCAGAAGAGGAGTTATCCGAAGGAAGAGCTATGTCTATGTCTAATGTTAATGCGGCGACCGGCAACGGCCATCAGGTTGGCAAAGTCGTGCAGGTGATCGGCCCTGTCATCGACGTGGAGTTCGACGAAAAATACCTGCCCTCGATTTACACCGCTTTGCGCGTTATCTCTGAAGGGTTCGACGTACCGAACGCCATCGACATCATTTGCGAAGTGGAACAGCACTTGGGCGAGGGGCGCGTCCGCACCGTCTCGATGAAGCCGACGGAGGGCGTTGTGCGCGGCATGAAAGCCATCGACACCGGCGGCCCGATCACGATGCCCGTCGGCGAGGCGACGTTGGGCCGCGTTCTCAACGTCATTGGTGAGCCGGTCGATGGCTTGGGGCCGGTCAACGCCGAGTCGCGCTATCCGATCCATCGCCACGCGCCCACGCTCGATGAGCAATCCACCGAGCTGGAGATGTTCGAGACGGGCATCAAGGTCATCGACTTGATTCAGCCCTTTCTGCGCGGCGGCAAGATCGGATTGTTCGGCGGCGCGGGTGTCGGCAAGACCGTGCTGATTCAAGAGCTGATCAATAACGTCGCGACGAAGCACTCCGGCTTCTCGGTCTTCGCGGGCGTCGGCGAGCGGACGCGCGAAGGCAACGATCTGCTGCGCGAGTTCGTCGAGTCGAAAGTCATCAACTTCGGCGAGTCGTTCTATCAGCACATGGAAGAGACCGGCGAGTTCGACATGACGAAAGTGGATCGCGGCGCGCTCGACGAATCGAAAGTGGCGCTCGTTTATGGACAGATGACCGAGCCGCCCGGAGCGCGTCTGCGCGTCGCGCTGTCGGGACTGACCGTCGCCGAATACTTCCGCGATCAAGGTCTCGACGTGCTGCTCTTCATCGACAACATTTTCCGCTTCACGCAAGCCGGCTCGGAAGTGTCTGCGCTCTTGGGCCGGATGCCTTCAGCCGTCGGATACCAACCAAACCTCGCCTCTGAAATGGGCGAGATGCAAGAGCGCATCACTTCGACCAAGACCGGCGCGGTCACTTCGATTCAAGCCGTCTATGTGCCAGCGGACGACTACACCGATCCGGCTCCCGCGACGACCTTCGCGCACTTGGATGCCGTCACCGCCCTCTCGCGACAGATCGCAGAGTTGGGTATTTATCCAGCGGTCGATCCGCTCGCGTCGAACTCGCGCATCCTCGATCCGCGCATCGTCGGCGACGAGCATTACCAGACGGCGCAGGACGTGAAGAAAATCTTGCAGCGTTACAAAGAATTGCAAGACATCATTGCTATTCTCGGCCTCGACGAACTCTCCGAAGAAGATAAGCTCGTCGTCTCTCGCGCGCGCAAACTTCAGCGCTTCTTCTCGCAGCCCTTCTTCGTCGCCGCGCAGTTCACCGGCCTCGAAGGCAAGTATGTCCCGCTCGAAGAAACCATTCGCGGCTTCCGCGCCATCGTTGACGGCGAGGCCGACGCTCTGCCCGAACAAGCCTTCTTCCTGCAAGGGACCATCGACGACGTGCGCGAGCGCGCCCGCCAGATCGCAGCAGCATAAAGAAGTACTGAGTACTGAGTACTGAGTGAAAGACAGTTTCCTCAATACTCAGTTTATGATTCGGCGCACCCGGCTCTAGCTCAGTACTCAGTACTCAGTACTCAGTACTATGGCTTCTTTACAACTCGACATTATCACTCCCGAACGCAACGTGCTGTCGGAGCGTGTGGATGAAGTGCGTGCGCCCGGCATGAACGGCGAGCTTGGTATCCTGCCGGGCCACACGCCGCTGATCTCGCAACTGCGAAGCGGTGTCTTAACTTACACGGCGGGCGGCGCGTCCCGCCGCTTGCACGTCTCCGGCGGTTTCATGGAAGTGAAAGATGACCGCGTGTCTGTGCTGGCCGACGTGGCCGAACGCCCCGAAGAGATCGACGCCGCCCGCGCCCGCCTCGCCCGCGATCATGCTGAAAAAACTCTCAGTTCCTTCAGCGGCACGGAAGAAGACTTCGAGCGCGCCCGCGCCCAACTCGAACGCTCGATGGCGCGCCTCCAACTTGCCGGCGAAGACACCGCCGCACTCACACGGACTTAGCGAAGGCAAAGAGCAAAAAGCAAAGGGCAAAAGTGAAGGCCGCTCCAATGGCTCTCGCTTTTGCCTTTTTTGTTGCGCTCACCTGCTGTTTCATACTTGAAACAGGAATGCAAGAGAGGTATAATCACGTCGTTCAAGGTTACTCGAAACTGACGAGGGGTGAGAGTTTAATGCCACAGGAAACGACGCTGGAGATGGCCGAAGCGCCGCGTGAGCTTTCGGCTGAAGCGACCGCCGAAGACCGCCAAGCCGAGACGAGTTTGCGCCCGCGCCATCTGGACGAATACATCGGCCAGACGAAGATCACGACCAATCTCAAAATCTTTTTGCGCGCCGCGCGGAATCGGCGGGAAGCGCTTGATCACGTTCTCTTTTTCGGCCCGCCGGGCTTGGGCAAGACCACACTCTCGCAGATCATCGCTGCGGAAATGGACGCGCCTTTGAAGTCGGTGAGCGCGCCCGCCATCGAGCGGGGCGGCGATCTGGCGGCGGTCTTGACCAACTTGCAGGAAGGCGAAGTCCTCTTCATTGACGAGATTCATCGTCTGAAACCGCAGATTGAAGAAGTTCTTTATCCAGCGATGGAGGACTACCAACTCGATCTGATGATCGGGCAAGGCACGGCAGCGCGTTCGATCAAGCTGGACTTGCCGAAGTTCACGCTCGTCGGCGCGACGACGCGAGCGGGGCTGATCACAGCTCCTTTGCGTGGGCGTTTCGGCATCGTCTTTCATCTGGATTTCTACTCGCAGAAAGACCTCGAAATTATCGTCCATCGCTCGGCGGAAATTCTCGGCGTCGAGATCGAAGCGAGTGGCGCGCGTGAGATCGCCCGGCGCGCACGCGGCACACCGCGCATCGCCAATCGCCTGTTGCGGCGTGTCCGCGATTACGCGCAAGTCCTAGGCGACGGGCGCATCACGCCGGCCCTCGCCAAGCGCGCGCTCGACGAAATGGAAGTCGATAAGTTCGGCTTGGACGAAGTGGATCGCAAGATTCTGACGGCGATCATTGAAAAGTTCGACGGCGGCCCCGTCGGGATCGGAACCATCGCCGCTTCGATCAGCGAAGAGCGCGAATCCATCGAAGAGATCATCGAGCCATATCTGATCCAGATCGGCTTTTTGAACCGCACGCCACGCGGTCGTATGGCGACGCCGGCAGCGTACAAGCATCTTGGCCTGCCGCCACCGAAGACGCAGTTCGACTTACTGGCAAGCTAGAGGAATTTTTGATTTGCGATTGAGAGTTTGGCCTTCGGCTTCGGCAATTAAAGCTGGAGCCGGGACAACGCCGGACGACTGTGGCGACGGCGAGGCGGATCGGGAGCCGCTTCATTGCTGCCGCAATCGTCCGGCGTTCAAGTTTAGGGAGAAGAGAACAAAGGACGGGGAGAAAAGATCAGACCGCTCCCCTCCTGCTCCCTGTCTCCCCTTCTTCCTTCACCCTTCCGCCCTCATCCCTTTCTAATTGCGGCGCGCATTTCGCGGACAGCTTCGGTCAGGCCGACGAGGATGGCGCGGGAGATGATGTTGTGGCCGATGTTGAACTCGGTGATGTCGGAGATCGCTGCGACCGCGCCGACGTTGCGGTAAGTGAGGCCGTGACCGGCGGCGACGTGCAGGCCGTATTGCGCGGCGAGCGTGGCGGCTTCGCGCAAGCGGTGCAACTCTTCTTCTGCTTGTTCCCTACCCTCACGATGAACGGCGCGCGCGCCGAGCGTGGCTTCGGCATAGACGGCGGTACAGAGTTCGATTTGCTGCGCGCCCGTCTCACGCGCGGCTTCGATCTGCCGCAAATCTGGATCGATGAAGAGGCTGGTGAAAAGTCCGCCTTCGCGCAGGTGGTCGATGCCGGCGCGCACGGCGTCGAAGTTGGCCGTCACGTCGAGGCCCCCTTCGGTCGTGATCTCGTTCGGGTTTTCGGGGACCAGTGTCACGGCATCGGGGCGCGCGTTTAAGGCGATCCCGATCATGTCGTCGGCGACAGACATCTCGACGTTCAGATAAGTTGTGACGGCTTGCCGCAGCGTGTAGAGGTCTGCATCTTGAATGTGACGGCGATCAGATCGCAGGTGAATCGTGATGCCGTCGGCCCCGGCCTGCTCGCAGAGCATGGCAGCGGCGACCACGCTCGGCTCCGGCGCGCGCCGCGCTTGGCGCACTGTCGCCACATGATCGATGTTGACGTTGAGTCGTGCTGTAGTCATTGCAGAAACCTCCGCGGCGGCAGCCGGCCCGGTCGCGACACACGCCGTGAAAATTAGGAATTGTGGCGCTGACTATAAACGACGGGGGACGGCTCCACCAACTTAAGAAAAACCCTCTCATGACAACGCTTATCGCCGCCATGCGAATTTTTCCTTTGCCAAGCGGAGTGTTGCTGGCTTAGACTGTCGCCGCCCACTGGCCCCAGTGAAGATTCTTGGCGGCGGCGGCGGCGTTTTCAGTTCGCCGCAAGTTATGTCGGGAATCAGAGAGCTTTGTTTTTATCTTTCCCCATTGCGTTCACAAGCAAGTTGAACTTTCGTCCTTGCATGAAGCGTCATCGTGTGCTTCGTGGAGGGAGATGCCTGATGCTATGAGTACTCGTCCGCTTGACGATCCGGCGGCCTTGCGCCGTCAACACACTGACGCTCTTCCCGAACAACCTGCTTTTGATGAACTGGCCGCCCAACTGGCGCGCGAGAATGTGGCGTTGCGCCGCGAGTTGGCGGAGCAGCAGCGGGCCCTCGAAACGCTCCACGCGCAGGGAGAGTTGGCGCGCGACTTTTTCGAGAATGCTCATGACATCTTTTACACGCACGATCTAAAAGGCGACTACACCTTCCTCAACAAAGCGGGCGAGCGGATTACGGGCTATACGCGCGAAGAGGCGATGTCGCTCAACCTTGCCGATCTCGTCGTGCCTGAATATCTCGACCGCGTGCGAGAGATGCTCGCGCGTAAGCTCAAGGAAGGCATCGAGACTTATTATGAAGTCGAGATCATGACGAAGGATCGTCGCCGGCTCACGCTCGAAGTCAGTTCGCGCCTGCTGTCGCGCGACGGCCAAGCCATCGGCATTCAAGGGATTGCGCGCGACATCACCGAGCGCAAGCGCGCCGAGGCCGCGCTCCGCGAATCGGAAGAGCGCTACCGCGAATTGTTCGAGAACGCCAACGACGTTATTTACACGCACGATCTGAAGGGCAATTTCACCTCGCTCAATAAAGCCGGCGAGCGCATTACTGGTTACACGCGCGAGGAAGTGTTGTCGTTGAACGTCGCCGACCTCGTCGCGCCGGAACACCTGCCATTGGCCCGGCAGATGATCAGCCGCAAAGCATCTGAGCGAGTCTCGACCGTTTACGAGTTGGAGATCATGGCGAAGGGGGGCCAGCGCGTCACACTTGAAGCCAGCACGCAATTGATTTACGAGGACGGGCGACCCGCCGGCGTTCAAGGCGTCGCCCGCGACATCACCGAGCGCAAAGTGGCGGCGGAGCGGTTGCGGCACGACGCTTACCATGACGCGCTGACGGGACTGCCCAACCGCCTGCTGCTGGCAGATCATTTGCGGCTCGCCATCGAACGCGCCAAGCGTTATCCCGCACATCTCTTCGCCGTGCTGTTCATGGACATTGACCGCTTCAAGAACATCAACGACAGTCTCGGCCACACCGTCGGCGACGAACTGCTCATCGCCATCGCCGGACGCTTGGAGAAATGCCTCCGGCCCGGCGATACGGTGGCGCGCTTGGGCGGCGACGAGTTCACGATCCTGCTCGACGGCATCTCCGGCATCGCTGATGCGATCCGCGTGGCCGAGCGGGTGCAGTTGGAGTTGATGATGCCGTTCTCGCTGGGCGGCGGGCGCGATGTGTTTACAACCGCCAGCGTTGGCATCGCGTCCAGCGCGCTCGGCTACGAACGACCGGAAGACATTCTGCGAGATGCTGACGCCGCGATGTACCGCGCCAAGATGCTCGGCAAGGCTCGCCACGCGATCTTCGATAAGAGTATGCACGAGCGTGCGCTGACTGCGTTGCAACTCGAATCGGACATGCGCCGCGCCATCGAGCGCGAAGAGTTCCGCATTGAGTATCAACCGATCATCTCTTTGCAGACGGGGCAACTCTCCGGTTTTGAATCGTTAGTGCGCTGGCAGCATCCGACGCGCGGGCTAATCAACCCGACAGAGTTCATCCCCGTCGCCGAAGAAACCGGCCTGATTGTGCCGTTGGGGCTGTGGGTGCTGCGCGCGGCTTGCGAGCAGATGCAACGTTGGCAAAAACGTTGCGCCCTTTTCCAGTCGCTCACCTTGAGCGTCAACCTCTCCGGCAAACAACTCGCACAGCCCGATCTCTTCGAGCAGATGTACCAAGTCCTCCGCGACATCGAGATC
>JALZKK010000359.1 GCA_030859285.1 Acidobacteriota bacterium
AGAAGAAGGAGAAAGATAGGGAGCAAAAAAAAGAGGAGCGCCGCGACAACCAAGACAATCAAAAAAACGACAACCGAAAAAAGCCGGACGGTTGAGCTTCTCAACGAGCTTCGCTCCGCGCCGCTTCTGGCGCATTCGACGAAGCCGCCGAGAGCGACGCAGCAAACGAGTTCAGCCGGCGCAAAATTTCAATCCCCGCTCAAGCAATGCCGGAATGAGTTTCCGCCGGCACTTGAGCGGGGTTTCAACTTCAAGGTGATTTGCGATGAAGAAATTTTTACAGCAGAGAGTAACAGCGGGAACACTCGCCGGCCTTGTTTTGTGCGGCGCGTTATTCAGCAGCGCAACGCTTTCAAACGTCAGCGCACAAGGAGCGCGGGTTGACCGCCGGCTCGTCGCCCGCGCCCAATCTTACACGGGCGACAAATTCAATTATTCCGTGACCACACCGCGCGGCGTGCGCGTCGTCGCAGTCTCGCAGCCGCGCGGCGAAGCCTTGCGCGCCATCGACGACGGCCTCTCCGAACTGTTCGCCGTCGCCCGCCGCCACAATTACAGAGCGCGGCTCAACTTTAGCGACTACACCGTTTTCATCGCCCGTGCCGACCGCACCCGCGACAGCGCCGGAGCCTACTCGCCGGACATGGCCTTCGACGCCACTTACTATGCCGGCACAGAGTATGATCGCGGCGGCTACATCTACGCCGCCGGCATGGTCCCCTCGTATCAACCCTTAGCGATCATCGTCGCCGAACACCAGCGCGACTGGCAGCGCCTCGCCAACGTCGTCCGCTACGAAGGCGAGCATCTCGTCCTCTACCACAACGACCGCGCCCGCTTCAACCAAACCGCCGACCACTCGCGCGGTGGCGCACACCCGATCCTGCAATAGTGATGAATGCGAAATGATGAATGAAACGAAGGTCTTTGTCTTTCATTCATCATTCATCATTTCGCACTCATCATTTCTATTTGATCAGCTTCGCCGAGATGACGAGGATCAACGCCTTGTCTTTGAGGCTCGACGTGCCGACGACGACTTTCTCGCCTTCGCGGATGCCGACATCGCTTTGGATTCTGGCGCTACTGCCATCGCCATTGATGTTGAATGAGAAATTCCCTAACTGAACCGACGAGACGTTAGGAGAGCTTTCAACTAACGACAGCCGGTCGGCGGAAAAGTTATAAGAGTAGGTTTGGTTTCCCCTGCCCGGTGTCGGCAACTCTACCGAGCCAATGCCATTGATGTAATCGGGAATCCGTCCCAAGCTCTCTTTCGTGCGCTGCACGACGGTCGTCAGCAATTGATAGTTCTTGAAGTTGAGCGTCGATTGCAATTGCGTCAGCGCATCTTTCAAATCAGCCGGAGTCGCGCCGGATAAGCCTTCTGTGTTCGAGGCGAGGAGGACGTGCATCCGCAACTCAATATCGGGGCGCGGGGCTTCGGGCGTATCGAGACGCTTCAAGGCGTCTTCGATGGAGGCGATGTTCTCGGGGAAATCGCGGACGGTGATCGTCTTAAACGTGCTGTTAGACGAGACCGACGATCCTTTGTGGCCGCTCGTTAGCAACCTGAGTACTGAGAGGAGGCTATCGGGATCGCGGTGCTTCACTTCAAAGATGCGGCTCTTAAAACTCGTGTGCGTCACGAAAGTATCGGTCACTTCCGCTTTCGGTGCAGCCTGCTGGCCGAAAGTTTGACCGCCGAGCGCGAGGACGAGCGCGCACGCGGCGGCGATGATGAATGGTCGGTGCGATGAATTCATATTAGCTCCTATCTGTTTTCGATAATTTTCGCGGGTGACGAATCGTCCGCTCTTGGCGTTAGCCAGATGATGCGGATGTTCGGGTCCGCCGTCTGAATCTCGATCCGCGAGATTTCTTCCGCCGGAGTTGTCTGCGCGCCCGAAGCCGGCGGTTGCGCCGGTCTCAATCCGGTTGATGCCGTTTGAGTTTGCTCGTCACGTTCCTGCGGAACGAGCGCGGGCGACGGGGGCAAGCGGCGGTTCGCGGTCGATGGCCGCGACTGTGTTCGGCTCTGCCTGCTCGCGAACTCGCTCCGCTTGCGTGTGTTCGTCAGCGAACTGTGCGAGGGCTGCGGATCACGAGCTACTTCCTTCAGTTCTGCCGGCGGAGTTGCCTGTCGAGGCGCAGACGGCGGGAGCGAATGCTGTTCATGGCGAATCGCTTGCTTGTGTGATTGATCAGCATCTCGTCTGAAGACGAACTGGTAAGCGAGCATGGCGAACAAACACAAGAGGGCGACCGATGCGGCGAAGGCCAACGGGCGATTGAGTTGCGGGGCAAAGAACAACGCGGGCGGAGGAAATCGCCGCGTGCGCGGTCGTTGCAACTCGATCTGTGACAAGACCGCGCTCCTAATCTCCGCGTAAAAATTTTCTGCAAATTCAACTCGCGCCGTCTCCTGCAACCAACTCTGGCTCGCTCGATATTCAGCGATGAGTTGGCGGCATGACTCACACGCTTCCGCGTGCGCGGTGACGAAACGCGCTTGCCGCCGTGTGAGATCGTTCGTCATCGACAGCGGTATCAACTTGGCTGCGCGTGAACATTTAATTCGTCTCAACATCTCGGCCTCCCTTGAGCCAGCGTTCGCAATAACGCTTGAGCTTCTGCCGCGCCGAACTGATCTGCGAGCGCACAGTCACAGGACGTGAGCCTAAAATGCTCGCCACTTCTTCTGTTGACAATCCTTCGAGATCGCGCAGCACCAACGCGGCGCGCTCTTTCTCCGGCAGCAGCGCGAGGGCGCGAGCGAGGAAGGCGCGCTGTTGATTCAGTAATGCGCTCGCTTCGGCGTCGCCGCCTTCGCGTGACGGCGCGGCGATGTTTTCAAAAAGACCCGGCTCGTCTTCCGTCGTCGCCGTTTGTCGCCCGCCGCCCTCATGCGCTCGTCGCTTGCGCGCTACGTCGTGGCAGACGTTGACTGTGATGCGGTAGAGCCAGCCTTGAAAATCCTGTCCGGGACGGTAGCGGTGTAGGTACTTATAGACTCTGAGAAAGACTTCCTGCGCCGCATCGCGCGCGTCCTCGCGGTCGCCGAGCAGTCGCCACGCCGTCGCCACGACCCGCCGCTCGTGCGCGATCATTAACTGCTCAAAGGCCGCCGCGTCGCCCGCTACCGCACGCTCGATGATGTGCGTGCAGGCGTCCGTCTGCTCACCTGCCCGCGCAGTCGCAGCAGAGAGAGACGGCAAATTGTCGGTCATCAAAACGCAGCCCGCGATCTCAGACGGCATGTCTCATCCTCACTCCCGCGACGCTCCACGATGATTACTACCATGCTCGCGGCAAAAACGTTGAGAGCAATTTCAACTCTCACACGCCGGCAACCTCGAACAGTTCCGCCAGCGCGGATGATCTCACGCCAAGATGCAAAGAGCGCAAAGAAAGAACGAGCGCTCGTCGGCGTCGATCAACTTTGCGTGCTTGGCGTTTTGGCGTGAACTTCTTTTCATTACGGAAAAGAGTTGACGACGGGCAGGCAAACGACTACAAGATGCTTACTTTGGGACGACAACAAACCCTCCCGGATAACACATGCCGCCTCGCGCTAGATGTAAGACCGGAGTCCTATGCGTAGAATCGATCTCAAGAAGGCGCAGACCGCGCGCGCCAGCACGATCCGCGACATCAATCGCCAGATCGTCCTCAATTATGTGCGCGACCGCGAGCCGATCTCGCGCGCCGAAATCGCGCGCGAGACTGCGCTGCAACGCTCGACCGTCTCGACGATTGTCGAAG
>JALZKK010000403.1 GCA_030859285.1 Acidobacteriota bacterium
GACCGTAATGGCCGCCGTCTCTGCGCGGAGCGTGCGCCCGCCGAGCGTGATGAGTTGCCAGCCGGCGTCGCGCGCTTGTTCGATCTCCTCGTCGTCCCAGCCGCCCTCAGGCCCGACGAGCGCGATCATTTTGCCGGGCGGCTCAGTCCATTCTTTCATTGTCTCGACAAGGCTGCACCCCAGCCGTTCGGTGAACATCAAGCGCGCAGCAGTTTGCTCCGCGCCCGGCTCGCTTCCGAGTAGTGAATCGAACGTGACGGGCGCGCTCACTGGCGGCACGCGCGCGCGGCCTGATTGCTTCGCCGCTTCGAGCGCGAGCCGCTGCCAACGCGCGAGCCGTTGCGCCACGTCGCGCTCATCCCGCCAACGCACGTCCGCCCGTTTCGTCAACGCCGGCACGATCCGCGTCACGCCCAACTCCGTCGCCTTCTGCACGACGAGATCGAACTTCTCGCCTTTGAGCAACGCGACCGCGAGCGTCAATTCAAACGGCGACTCAGGATTCTGCGGCGCGACGCGCTCGCGCACCGTCAACTCCGTCGCGCCGCCGCGCCCGTCGTTCGCCACGACGCAGGCGAACTCACGGCCCTCGCCGTCGAATACGAAAACTTCATCGCCCGCTTTCAGCCGCAGCACGCTCCGCAAGTGTTGCGTCTCTTCCCGCGCGAGCGTCACCCGCGCGCCATCGGGCGCGAAACTTTCGGGCGGGGCATAGAAACGTCTGCGAGACATCGGGAAGCTCAAAGTTCAAAGTCAAAACGATTGTTCTTAACTTTGAACTTTGAACCTTGAACTTTGAACTCAGATTGTGATCGCTATCCACTCGCCGTCGCCGGCGACTTCGTGATCGTCGATGCTCAATTCGCGTAAGCGGGCGCGGACGGCTTCGGCTTGGGTGTTGAGAATGCCGGAGAGGATCAGTCTCCCGCAGGTCGCGCCGGCGAGCGCGGGCAGCAACGGCAGGATCACGTCGGCGGTCAGGTTCGCGCAGACCACGTCGACGGAGCCACTCGTCTCATCGACCGAACCGACGCGGAAATTGATCTGTCCGCCGACTCCGTTCAGTTCCGCGTTGGCGCGCGCAATTTTGATGGCATCGGCATCAGTGTCGCAGGCTTCGACGCGAGCTGCCGGGTGCAGTTTCGCGGCGGCGATGGCGAGAATGCCCGTCCCCGTGCCGACATCGAGGAAGCTGCCGCCCCGAAAATGTTTTTCAATCGCGGCGAGGCACAGCCGCGTCGTCTCGTGCGTCCCCGTGCCGAAAGCCATTCCCGGCTCAATGCGGATCACGATCCGTTCCGGCGCGCTCTCAACCTCGCCCCACGGCGGCGCGATCACAAACCGTCCGACTTCCACCGGCTGCCAACTCTTCTTCCACTCGCCCAGCCAATCCCGCGCCGCCACCTCGCGCACTTGCATCCCGCGCACCGCCGACGCAGGCAATTCGTAAATCCGCAACGCCTCCGCCAATTGCGCGCCGACCGCTTCACGATCCGGCGGCGCGTCGAAATATGCGCTCGCGCACAGCAGCCCGTCTGCGCCAGCCCGCGTCTCCGTACCGAGCGCGCTCGCCTCCATCAACGCATACTCCACCGCCTCGCGCGCCGCTTCCTCAAATGTCACGTCAAGCGCAAACCACATAAAAGCAGTGATGAGTGATGAGTGACGAGTGACGAGCCAAGACAAGTCTTTGGTTTTAACTTATCACTCGTCATTCATCACTCATCACTGTTCTTTGATTCCCATCTCGTTCAAGGCGCGTTCGCTGTTGCGCCAGTTCTCTTCGACTTTGACGAAGAGTTCGAGATAGACGCGGTGGCCGAGCAGATGTTCGATGTCTTGGCGGGCCTGCGTGCCGATCTCTTTGAGGCGTTCAGCGCCTTTGCCGATAATGATCCGTTTCTGCGAATCGCGCTCGACAAAGATCGCGCAAAAAATTCGCGTGAAGTCGGGCCGCTCTTCGACGTAGCGCTCGGTCGTGACCGCCGTGACGTAGGGAATCTCGTCGCCGGTCGTTTGCAGAATCTTCTCGCGCACGATCTCGGCGACGAGTTGGCGCATCGGCTGATCAGTCAACTCGTCTTCTGCAAAAATCGGCGCGCCTTCGGGCAGGTGTTTGATGATCTCGCCAATTAACACGTCAACCATGTCACCTTTGCGCGCCGAGAGCGGGACGATCCCGGCCCATTCGTGCTGCTCGCCGTACCATTCCATCAGCGGGAGCAGTTGCGACTTGTCGGCCAGCTTGTCCGTCTTGTTCAGAATCAACAGCGCGGGCTGATCTGATTGCTTGACGAGATCGAGGACGTAGCGATCACCGTTGCCGGTTGACACGGAAGCGTCGCGCATCAGCACGACGAGATCGACGCCCGCGAGCGCGTCATGCACCGCCGCCATCATCCGCCGGTTGAGCAAATAGCCCGGTTGATGCACGCCCGGCGTATCAACCAACACGATCTGCCCTTCAGTTCGCGCGATGACGCCCCGAATTTGATACCGCGTCGTCTGCGGCTTATTCGACACGGCGGCGATCTTCTCGCCGACCAAGCGGTTTAGCAAAGTTGACTTGCCCGCGTTCGGTCGCCCGACCAGCGCGACATAGCCGCTGCGGTAGCCCGTGCCGGACGAACTGTTTTGAGTTTCTGCTTGCATGTCAGTGAAAGCATTCTAACATCGCCCGCCGCGATCTATAGACTTCAAGAAAAACTTAGAGTCGGTTTCAAGACCTCTCTGCGCTCTGCGCCTCTCTGTTGCGTTCTTTGCGCCTCTGCGTCTTTGCGTGAGTTCTTTGTGCGGCAATAAAACACTCACGCAAAGACGCAAAGGCGCGAAGGAAAACGCAAAGGAGGTTTTGAAACGAACTCTCAGCCGCGAAGGGACACAAATTGGCACGAAGGAAAATAGCAACGTCAGCCCGACCACCTGATGGCGCGGTATTGTCTGATTTGGCTTCCATCTCATTCGTGTTCATTCGTGGCTCACTCTTTTTATTGAAGACTATAGCTTATTGAACCGAGCTTGATAATCGCTGCGCGCAGACGTAGATGCCGGTGTAACAATCTGATGTACTTGAGTTCGTCGGCGCTCGCCTTCGCGCGGGCGATGAGAGCGAGCGCTTTTTTCTCATCAGCAGTCCAACGCGCGAGGTCGGGGATGAGTGACCAGACGAGCGCAAGATCGGAGAAGGCGTGTTGAGCGGCTGCGGGCCACTCTGCTGTGTCGATGCCGAGTGCGTGAGAGACGACAGCAACGGCGTGGCGGCGGGCGCGTGTGGCGTCGCCGCTGAAGCGTTGCCCCATCAATCGCGTGGCGGCGAGGCCGATGTGCCGGACGTGAAACTGGTCCCATTGCCCCGGCTGTGCGTCCGGCGCTTCGTAGAGCATGTGGCCGGAAGCGAGGCGGCGAAGCGTGCGCGCAGGCGTGCGGTATTCGCGCCGCGCCGCAATTTTGCGCTCTTCCCGTTCGCACAGCGCGGCCAGTTCGGGGCGGACGGGGCGAAAGCCGAGCTTGCGATAGAACCAGAACGCGCCAGATTCGATACCCTCTTCGTTGCCTGATCCGCCGAGTTGATACGGCTCGATTGAGAAAGTTTCGACGCCGAACAGTTGGCGGTAAAGCTGCATCAAGCGCGCGTACATCCAAGCCGATTCGCCTTCGCGGAAAGTGTAAAAAAGATTGAGGCCGATCTCGGTGCGCTCGAAGAGCGTGAGCGTCTCGGCGTAGCCGTGCGGGACGCCGTTCTTGACGATGAAGGCCGCGTGGTAGGCGAGCGTCGGCAGACGCCGCGTGGGCGGCACGCCCCAGACGAAGAATTCGACGCCTCGGCCCGCCTCGGCCCGCAGTACACTGCGCTCGTCGCCGTAAGTGAAGCCATGCAGTTCGCGCAGGCGCACGGCCATCGCGTCGCGCCCCATCGCTAACAGTCGCGCGCCTTCCGCGGGCGAGAGCTTTGCGATAGGCAACGGCGCGGACGTAAACTCCCGTGCCAAATTCACATCGCGCCGCGTGAGCAACGGAGCGTCGTGGTAAAAGACGCGACTGACAGGCCGCTTCATGTGCGTGCGTGTGGTCTTTGAATTTTCGAGCCGCCATCTCAGCCAGAGCTTGAGGGCGTCGAACAACTCCGCCTGTTCCTGCTCCGTGTGCGGCAGTCGCTCGAACTGTCGGAGCAGCCATTCGAGTTCCGACTTATCTTTGCCTTTGGCGGCGCGCAGCCATGCGAGGAAAGGCACGTGCGCGTCCACATAAGCGTCTTCGGCGAAGAGCGGCAGGAAACGCGGCAGCGTCGCCACGATGCGCGCCGTCTCTTCATAACCGTCCCAATCGAGCGTGACCTGCGACGAATGCGCCCGCGCCAGCCAACGCACGATGTCGTAACTGAAGACGGCGGGAAACTCTGTCCCGACGATGCCCGCCGTTTCCGGCTGGACCAGCGCCGACAGATCGACGCCCGCTTCGTTAAGCGCGTCCACGCGCTCCTTGAACGAAGCGAGAATCTTCTCAACCTGACGAAGCAGTCGCGCGTCCTGCGGGTAAGCGCGCATGAAGAGCAGCGCCTCGTGAAAGCGCAGGAGCGATTCAGCGTCCGCGAATTTACTGTTTGCGAGTTGCGTCAGCAGCGCGCCCAGCCGCGCCCGTTCGCGGCGCTTGCCGGCAGCAGGGCGCTTCAATTCTTCGAGGCGTTCGAGGAGGCGGGCGAGTCTTTGAGCAGGCACAAATGGTTCACTGCAAGCGGGCATTTACGGAAACTTTTTATCCGAACGAAAGCAGCGTGTTCAATGAGAACAGATGACCTTCAATTCATCCCTTCCGCGTTCGCCGTTCATCGTTGACTCTGCATTGCCAACTCGCCGTTGAGTTTCATAATCTCCACCGTCATTTCGGCGGAGGCGTACATGTCTTTGACATCGAGCCATTCCTTGACGGTGTGGATGGCGCGCATCCCGGTGCCGAGATTGGCGCACTCGATTCCTTTTTGGTTGAAGATGTTGGCGTCGCAGCCGCCGCCGGAGGCCATCGTCTCGACTTTGAGGCCAAGGCGGGTGGCGGCGTTTTTGACGAGTTGGACGACGCGGGAATCGTCTGAGACATCCATTGCCCAATATTCGCGCGTGACGTGCGATTCGATGCGCGCCTTGGTGGTGACGCCTTCGACGGTGACTTCGTGCTTTGAGGCCGCGTCTTCGAGGCGCTTGAGCATGTGCTGAGTTTGCGCTTCGAGCTTGTCGTTGTCGTGAGAGCGGGCTTCGCCTCTGAGGGTGACGAGATTCGTGATGATGTTCGTCGCCCTGCCGCCTTCGATGACGCCGATGTTGGCGGTGGTCTCTTCGTCAATGCGACCGAGTTTCATGTCGGTGATCGCTTCGGCAGCGATGCGGATCGCGGAGATGCCCTCTTCGGGGGCGACGCCGGCATGTGATTCGAGGCCGTGAATTTTGAACTCCATGTGATTCGCGCTTGGCCCCTTCGTGAAGAGGAAGCCGGGATCGTCGGAGTCGAAGACGATGCCGTACTTGGCCTTGAGCTTCGACACGTCCACTTGTTTTGCGCCGAGCAAGCCCACCTCTTCGCAGATCGAAAAGACGGCCTCAATCGGCGCGTGCGGGATGTTTTGTTCTTGGAGGCAGCGGATCGTTTCGATGATCACGGCGCAGCCGGATTTGTCGTCGCCGCCGAGGACGGTCGTGCCGTCGGAGCGGATGATGTCGCCTTCGATGACGGGCTTGACGCCTTCGCCGGGAACGACCGTGTCCATGTGCGCGCTCATCATGATCGGCTCCGCGCTGGGCAGCGTGCCGGGAAAACGCGCGATGACGTTGCCGCTGTTGCCGCCGACTTTTCCCCCCGCGTCGTCGATCTCTACTTGCGCGCCCAACTCCTCACAAATCTGTTTGATGCGCTGCGCGACTTCGCGCTCCTTGCGCGATTCGCTGTCGATCTGAACCAGTTCGAGTAGCAGATTCTTGATACGCTCTTGATTGATCATGCTCGCCTCCAAGAAGGTTTGAAGTTTGAAGTTCCGCGTTTGAACTTCAAACCTCAAACTTCAAACTTGAAACTAAATTTTTCGTCATCCTACTACACGCCGCTTTGAACACGCTATAGCAAGGCGGGGAAAAGTCTCACGCTGGAGGCGCGAAGGCGCAAAGAGAAACGCCAAGTGGTTTAGCCGAATCTGTTGGCGCTTTTGCTTTGCGCCCTTTGCGTCTTGGCGTGAAATTTCGGTTTGAACTGTCAACCGCTCAATTCGTCGAGCGCGCGTTGCAGTTCGTCGCGTTTGGCTTCGAGCAGGGCGGCGTCGGCGTCCGGCGGGACATAGATCGGGGGGGCGACCAGCACACGGGCGCGGGCGAAGGGCGCGGGGATTTGAAAGCGATCCCAACTGGGAACGGCGTAGTAGCGTGAAGGCTGAATCGAGAGCGGCAAGACGGGCTGGCCGGTCTTTTTCGCCAAGAGGAGCGCGCCCAGTTTGGCGACGTGGCGGGGGCCGCGCGGGCCGTCGATGGTGAAGGCGGCGGGCCGTCCGGCACGCACGAGCTTGACCATCTCGATGAGCGCGCCGACGCCGCCGCGCGAACTGGAGCCGCGCGCTGCGCCGTAACCGAAGCGTTGGATGAAGCGGGCGATATATTCACCGTCAAAGCTCCGCGAGGTCATCACGACGATGCCGCGTCGCCATCCTAAATAAGCGCCGAGAAACACTTGGTCGTGCCAGATGGCATAGATCGGAAGTCCTCCCTTGCGCCTCGCCGCCCGCCAATGTTGGAAGCCTGTGACCTCGAAGCGCGTCGTGCCGCCGATAATTCTGATCAGCCAGTAAAAGACTTGGGCCGCGGCGCGAATGAGCAGCCGCTTTTTCAGCGGGTAGGCCGACAGATCGGCGGGGCGGTCGGCGCGGCGGAGCGTCTCACGCTCGCGGTCGTCGCCTTTGTCGCGGACGGCGCGTTGTGTCCGCTCTGCCTGTTGTTCGAGAGAAGCCTGCATGTGCGTTCGAGCCGGGCCAGTCTAGCAGAAAGCTGTCCGCTGTCCGTAGTCCGTTGTCCGTCGCGTGTGGCCGGCAAGCTGAACTCTCAAGAGTGAAGCTCAAGATCGGGCAGCGCAAAATAACGGATAACTGACGAGGGACGACGGACAGCTTCGCTTGCCTGCTGACAACTGATTACTTTTATTGGTATAGTCAAGGAACCTCGCGCCGCGCGCGGGCGTAGATCGTTGATGGACAGCGGTTTTGACCCGGCGCGCTGTTCGACCCTCCCCAAATTAAGAACCGAACGGAACCAGTTGCAGATGGATAAACGGCGTATTCTGATCGTTGATGCCAATAGGGAACTCCGCACGCTGCTCAAAGGGGTGCTGACCGATCTCGGTCACGACGTGGCGGCGATGGGCAGCCGCGACGAGGCGCTCGAGCGCGAAGACCTCGAAGAGTTTGATCTCGTCATTAGCGATCTGACCGACGACGCCGAGAGCGGCGTCCAGATCGTCGGCGAATTGAAACGCAAGTGCTTGATGGTCCCCGTCGTCGTCTCTTCCGAAGAGGCGCAGCAGCACGGCATTATTAAGGCTTTCAAGATGGGCGCGGCCAATTTCCTGCGCCGCCCGTTCGATAGGGATGAACTGCGCGAGATCGTCGAGAAGACTTTGAGCTACAAGCTCCGCTTCGTCGAAGACATCAAGGTGCTGCCGTTCGTCCACGAGAAGATCGAGTTCGAGTTGCCAAGCGAACTGTCGTTAATGAACGGCGTGCTGCATTATCTACACGAGCGCGTTATTCAACTCGGCATTATCAACCCGGAGCGGTCGAATTTGTTCATCGCGCTCGACGAGGCGTTCGTCAACGCCGTCAAGCATGGCAACAAATACGATCGGCAGAAACTCGTCCGTATCACCGCCGACCTCTCCGCGAAGGAAGCGCGCTTCACCATCGAAGACGAGGGCGAGGGCTTTCAAGTCAACGAGATTCCCGACCCGCTCGATCCTGCCAATCTCTTCAAAAGCTCCGGTCGCGGTGTGCTACTCATTTACAACATCATGGACGAAGTTGTGTACAATGAGCGCGGCAACCGCTTGACGATGATCAAGCGGCCCGAAAATACTTTCGACCAACAACTGATTGAGAAACTCACTCCTGACGAATCCGCTGCCCCAAGCAACAACGGGCAAGGGAAACGCTGACTCCGCACACACCGCCGCCAGAGCACGCGCGGCGGCAAACTCCGTCATCTCCGAACAATCATTTTGGGCGTCGTGGCGCTGGTGGCTGCCGGTCGCGGCGTTGGCATTGCTGCTCGCGCTCTTTTTCGTCGATCCATTCGCCGGGGATTGGGACGCGCTCGACTACACGATCCTCGCCTTGCGCGGCGAGCCATCGTCGATGTTGTTCGGGCGGATGCTGTTTATTTTCCAGAATCATCTCGCATTCCGTCTCGCGCACGCGCTGTTCGGGTTGCAGCCCGAACAGGCTTACTTGCTTTTCAAGTACATGGTGATCGCGCAGAGTCCGCTCGCGGCGGCGGCATGTTGGGCGCTGGTGCGCGAGTTGACAGATTCGCCTGCGAAGGCGACGGTCGCGGCATTGTCGCTCGTGCTGTCGCCCTTCTTCATCGTTTATAGCGGGCAGGCGATGACGGAGATTCCATCGCTGCTGTGGCTGGCCTTCGCGCTGTTCTTGCACGTGCGCGGCT
>JALZKK010000010.1 GCA_030859285.1 Acidobacteriota bacterium
TTAGCGACAAGGCCGTCATTTCGATCATCGGGGCGCGGCCGACGCGGTTTGACCTCGCGCCCGACCGCTTGATCGAGTTGAAGAAGAGCGGCGTCAGCGAGCGCATCATCCTCGCCATGCTGTCGCGTCCGGACATGGATGCGGCGGCTGATGATTGGGATGACGATTCGTTCTTTAATGATGATAAACGCCCGCCGCTCTCCGGGCGCGCAGGCCCGCCCGCAGGCGGCAGCGTTGGTTCTGATCCCGGCGAGATGAATATCTTCGGCTCGTCCGGCGGAAGCAGGGGCCGGACGCGCTCGCGCGGCGCAGACGGCTCGGCTGAAGGTGAGACTGAGACTGTCGGGAGCGCGTCGGTGCGGATCATTCGCCCGCCGTCTGAAGCCGGCGGTAATACGGCGGCGAAGTTGGAAAAGACGCCGTCGCTTACCAATGATGCGGTGGTTCAGTTAGTCGAGGCGGGTTTCAGCGAGGGAACCATCGTGCGGCGGATCGAGCAATCGCCGGTCGAATTTGATCTCTCTGAGACGAAGTTAGCGGAATTGCGTCGCCGCCGCGTCACCGAGCCGGTCATCGCCGCGATGAAAGCGGCGATGAGCGAAGACGCCGAACCGATTCGTCCGGAGAAATAGAAAGATGTGCCGTGCAGGATCACTCAAGAGAAGCCGGCGGCTGTGCCTGCTCTGCGCCGTTCTGCTGATGCTGGCGTTGGCGCTGCTCGATCTCTCCACGCTCTCTTCCGCACAGACACAGCGCAGGCCCCGCCGCGTCTCCCCCAACCAGCCCGCTGCTACTCCCGCCCCTTCACCGCCCGCGCAGCCGGCCAATGATGAAACGCCGGCACAGGCCATCGATCCGGATGAACTGATCACCGTCAGCACATCTGAAGTTCTCTTGCCGGTCACGGTCAGAGATGCGGAAGGCCGGTTGGTGACGTCTTTGACGCGCGAGAATTTCCGCGTCTATGAAGATGGGGTCGAGCAGCCTTTGAGCGATCTCGCGTTGCGCCGCGTGCCGGTCGATGTCGCTTTGCTGGTGGATACTTCTTCTTCGGTCGCGGCCTATCTGGAAGACTTCCGTCGTGCGCTCGACGAGTTCGCCGCGCGGCTCGCGCCGGACGACCGCATTAGTTTGATCAAATTCGATGACCGGGTTGAGGTGCTGCAAGACTGGACTACGAGCCGCACGCAACTGCGGCGCAGCCTGCGGCGGCTGACCGGCGGGATGTTCACGCGCTTTAACGACGCGCTCTACCTCGTCGCCCGCGAGCAGTTCAGCGGCGGGCAGCGACGCCACGCTATCATCGTCTTCTCAGATGGCATCGACAACGGTCGGGGCCGTACCTCGCTCGAAGCCGCCCTCCGTTCCCTGCTCGAAGCGCAGGCCACCGTCTATTCAATCTCCAGCACGCAGATTCAACGTGCCAACAAGCGCGCGGAATTAGACACGCTGCTCGCCGGCTCGCAATCGGAAGTGAAGTTTAACCAACTGCGGATCGAAGGGCTGCAACTCGGCCTGCTCGCGCTCGACGCTAGCGAACAGAACCTCGCGCAACTGACGGCGGCGACCGGCGGCAGGCTCTACAAACCTGATCAATTCTCCGCCCTCGACGCCGTCTATCGCGAAGTCGCGGAAGAGTTGCGCCACCAATACGCGCTCTACTACACGCCTCTGAATAAAACTAAAGACGGGCGGTTTCGCCGGGTGCAAGTGGCGATGAACGGGCCGACGCTCAAAGCCGCCACACGAATCGGCTACTTCGCCCCGCGCAAGTGAAAGTGCTGTCCGCAATTCCACCGCTCAACTCAAAACTAATCTCACGAACAAGCAAACAGGCGGAGCGATCATCGCGCTCCGCCTGTTTATGTCTGTGGGCGTAGTTGATTATTGCTCGTTCGACCGGCGTCTCATACGGAAGCCGCTGGGAGCGCGCTCTTCTTCGTTCCTGTATTTGAGTGTGTAGTCGCCGGGGACTTCAAAGAGCGTGCGCGCCGGTTCGCTCCGGTTGATGTTAGTCAGACGGTAGGTTGTCTCGCCGAAGCGCGGATCGGAATGCTTGCTCATCAAGACGAGTTGAAGTTCCGGCGAGTACCAGCGTTCGGAGACGATGTTGATCGGGCGTTCGTTGCCGATGGCTCCGGCGGGGATGGTCAGAGTGGTGCGCGTGCCTTCGGCTTCGACGCCTTCGATGGATTGCTTGCCGAGCGTTTCTTTGACCGCTTGCGACTGAGCGGCAGGCAAAGCATCGATGTGCGGCGGAGCGGGAGCGCGCATCGGCGCGCGGACACGCAACGGCGGGTCTTGCTCTCGTTCTTTCTCCGGCAGCACGAAATTGAAGGTGACGCGACCCGTGACCTTCACCGGTTTGCCGTCAACTTCCGTCGGCTTGAACTGCCACTGGCGCGCGGCCTCGACCGAGGCTTGATGCAGCAACGGATGGCCTTCGACGGCCTTTGCCGAGATCACTTCCCCGGTTTCGTTGATGACGATCTCAACGGCGACCGTGCCTTGCGCGCCGGCGGCCTTCGCAATGGGCGGATAATCGGGCTGCACACGCTTCAATGCGCCTTGCGACGGCCCGCCGGGAGGCGAGGGCGGCGCGCCGGGTTCGGGCGGCGGCGCAATGTGAAACTCGAAGGCCGTGCCGCTCTTGCCCGCCGCTGTGCGGAAGAAGAATTGCGACTTGCGCGCGGTGCGATGCTCAGGATCGAGAATGTAATGCGTGCCGCTGACCGGATCGTTGATGAAGACGGCGCGGGTTGGTTCTTCAGCCGTCGCCCACGGGCCAATCGCGCCGAGCGTCTGATCGCGGCGAGTGCGGCCTTCGCTGTCGCGATGAACAGTCGCCGTTGATTTGCGCGTGAGGCGGTTGCCGTCGCTTAAGGTCTGGACAGTTTCCGTGATCGCTTCCGCCGAGTACGGCGCGCCCTTGACGAGCTTGCCCTCGAAATTCATCTCCGCCGAAACGAAGCTGAAGCCGAAAGACTCGCCGGGGCCGGAAACGATGGTCTCGAAATGAAAAGGCATCTGTCCGTCAGGGCCGGGCGCGGGCGCGTAAATCACACGATCCTTAACTTGCGCTTCCCGCCGCACGCGCGGCTGCGGAGCCTCCTGCGCCACCGCCGCGCCGAAATCGCACACGAGCAGCGCGCCCATGAGCAGCATCGTCAAATATCTCTGACTCTTCATGTCATTCATCCTTTCTTCATTCAACTAAGTAGAATTTGAAAAATTCAAGGCGTCTTCTTTGCGGTTTTGCTTTGCGCCTTTGCGCCTTTGCGTGAAATTTCCTCCGACAAAAGCGCCCCGCACTTTCCAACTCTTACTTAGATTGCGTCTTTACAGGTTTGCATTCATCCCGCCTTCATCCTTGCTTTTAACGGATCAAGCGGATCGCGCGAGCGATGCCGTCTTCACTGAGCAGCACTTCGGCCTTGACCGTCTCGCCCGCGCGCTCGGCGTTCATTGGCAGACCGAGCGAGGCCAGCGACGCGCGATTCAACTGCACGCGGACGAGTTGTCCGCTCTCGATAGGCGAGGTACGACCATCGCCATTGAGAGAGACGAAATCGGTCAAGCCTTCAACCTCATTCGCATTGTCACCGCTTTGCTCAAGCGTCGGCGAAGAGGTTTCGCCCGCAATTGAAACGATCATCGTCTCGTTGAACCGCACGGGCAACTGCGTTTCTCGCGCCATGCGTCTTGGCTTCAACTTTGGTGAACGGACTTTCCTGATTCGTTTCTCCGGCACAACCGCAATCTCGATCTGCTGCGGCGTCGCGCTTGGCGTCTCGCTCCTCACCGTTGCGGTAGCTGGTTTAGTTTCGGAGGTGGCTTGCTTTGCTCCGACGATTTGCGCGGGCTGACGCTCGAAGCGTGCGACGGTCAAAACGACGAGTGCAATTGCGGCAGCGACCATCGCAGCGGCGGCTGTCATGCGTCGCGACCAGAACCGCTCGACGTGCGGCGACGCGAGCAATGGCGTCTGCTGAAACTCGCGTTCCCGCAAAGCAGCGAGCAAGACGGTCTCAATGCGCGCGGTTGCAGTTTGCTCTGCATCACCGGCGATAACGGCGCGGAAAGCGTTGGTCAGAGATTGTTCATCGGCCAGACGCGCGGCGCACGCGGCGCAGCTTTCAACATGGCGCAGCGCGCCCGCGCGCATTGTCGCGTCCATCAATTCTCCGCGCGCTAGTTCCAAGACGTTCGTCTCGAATTCATTGCAACTCATACAAAACACCTCTGCGTCACAGCCTGTGGCCTCTTGTCCCCTTCGGCTTCGGCGTCTCGCACCGCGCGCAAGCGTTCGACCAGCAAGCCGCGCGCGCGATGCAGGCGCGAACGCACCGTACCGACCGCGCAACCCAACACGCCCGCTGCTTCCGCGTAGCTCATCTCATGCAACTCGCACAGCACGACGACTTCCCGGTAATGCTCCGGCAACGTCAACACCGCTTGCCGCACCGACGCGATCAATTCTCGCCTTGTCAATTCATCGAGCGGATCATGCGGCGCGTCGCACGCTTCATCATTCGCCGTTTCGTCGTCTGCTGCTTCTGCATTGGTCAGCAACGCCCGATCTTTCTCCAACCGCCGCCGCACTTGATTGCGCGCCATGCCGTACAGATATGAAACCAAATTTCCCCGCGCCGGATCGAAGCGATGCGCCTCGCGGATCAAAGCCATGAAGACTTCCTGCGTCACGTCTTCGGCGACCGAAGCCGATCCACACATCTGCAAAGCGAAACGATAAATTCCGCCCTGCCGCTCGCGATAGAACGACGTGAACGCGCGCTCATCACCGCCGGCAATGCGCCGCAACAATTCCTCATCGCTGAAAGGGGAAGACGCCTGCATCACTCGTCCAGTAGCCGGGACTCAAACTCAACCGTCAACACTGATTCGCCCGGCACGGTCGAAAAGTTCCACAAAGAGACGGGTGAAAGAAGACTGCTCAACCAAGTAAGTGTTGAAAAGTTCGGGTCGCTTTTGCTGAAAGGGAGGTTCACGCAAAGGCGCAAAGGCGCAAAGTAAAACCCGCAAAGATAAACGCCCTGAACTTTTCACAGGTGACTTCACCCTACGTGGTTAGCTATTCAGAGAGGCTGGTTTAAACTCGTCTTTGCGTTTTTTCTTCGCGCCTTTGCGCCTTGGCGCGAGTCTGTTCCTCATTAGAAAAAGTCTCAAGCAAATTAGCTTCACTGTTATGTCTCGCTAATTCACGACGGGCGGGCGCGTGGCTGAGGGTTGGATGGTTTTGCCGTTGTGATATTCGGGGCCGCAATAGCGGCGCGGCTCTTGGCCGATTTGGAAGGTCTTGGAACGGATGACGGGGCAGGTCGGGGCGGCGAGCAGGCCGGTCGTCGGATCGATGTCGAGCGTGATCGTCCCTAACAGTCTGGATGTGCCGTCGGGCTGCGTGACGCCGCGCCCTTCGAGTCGCGGCGCGTTTGTGCGTGGGCGCGGGGCGGGGTCTGGCGGCACGTCTTCGGTGAACACTTCGGGCGCGTCCGGCAACGCGAGATCAGTTGCGCCCGCTGGCCCCTCCGGCAACTCGCTGGCGACGCCCTCGACCACTTCGAGTTCCTCGCTCTCGGTCGTGGGAGCAGTGCCGCTGATGAAAATTTCGGTGCGCCGTTTGACGGCGACGGGCGCGCCGTTCTCGTCAATCACAGCCGCCGCCGGGAGCATTCCCGTCCGTGCGTCGATCTCGACTTGCTCGACGCCGCCCGGCATCTGCCAATCGCCTTGCCATTCGGGATGCCTGTTGAGAGCCGCGCTCATAAAGTCGGCCCAGATCGGCAGGGCCGAGTCAGCGCCGGTCAAGCCGAGTTGTGCATTGTCGTCAAAGCCGACCCACACGGCGCAGACGAGCTTCGGCGTGTAGCCCGCGAACCAACCGTCGCGCGAGGTGCCGGTCTTGCCCGCGACGTTGAATTTGAAGCCGCGCCCGCGCAGCCGCGCAGCCGTGCCGCGATTCACCACGTCTTTCATAAACGAAGTCATAATGTAGGCGACTTCGGAACGCAGCACATCATTTTTCCGTGTGACGGGCGCAGCGATGGTCGAACCGCGCCCGGTCGTGACGCGGTTGATCGCAACGGGCGTCGAGTGTGTGCCGTTCGCAGCGAAAGTTGTGTAAGCCGAAGCGACTTGCAAGGGCGTCGCCTCGTTGGTCCCCAAAGCCATCGCGGGATAAGCGCGCGGCGGTTTTGGCAGGCCGGCTTGCGCCGCTAAATTCATCACGCGACCAATCGTCACTTCCGTCGCGACATCGACGGTGATCACGTTCTTGCTCTGCACCAGCGCATCGCGCAAAGTCGTCGGCGCATTGGTATAAGTGTCGCCGAAGTTGCCGGGCGAGTATTCCTGATTATCGAAGGTGAAGGTCTTCGGCTCATCCATGTAAGTTGTTGCGGCGGTGATGACGCGCGGGATCGGATCGTAAGCCGTATTGAGGGCGGCGGCATAGACGAACGGTTTGAAGACCGAGCCGGGCTGTCTGAGCGCTTCGGTCGCGCGGTTGAGTTGGCTCTTCTCGTAATCGCGCCCGCCGACCATCGCCACGATCTCGCCGGTCTCCGCGTTCATCGCGACGAGCGCGGCTTGCAGCGTGCCGGGCGGAAAACGCTTGGCGTAGATTTTGTCGAGTGCGGCGAGTTGTTTCGTCACCGCCGCGTAAGCCGCGCGCTGCAATTCCATGTCAATCGTCGTGTAAATCCGCAGATGCTCCGCCGTGCGCGCGTCGGCGAGAATGTCCGCGAGTTGTTGTTCAACGTAATCAACGAAATACGGAGCTTCCGAACTATCGATGCGGCCCTTCGCCGGCGCAAGATTCAACGGCGCAGATTTGGCGCGCGCGGCTTCCGCGTCAGTGATCTCTTTGACTTCGGCCATGTTGTCGAGTACTTGATTGCGGCGCGAGATGGCCGTCTCCGGGCGCTTGTAAGGATTATAGCGATTCGGGCTGCGGATCAGTCCGGCAAGGAAAGCGGACTCCGGCAACGTCAGCGATGTGACATCTTTATTGAAGTACGCTTCAGCCGCTTCGCCGAAGCCGTTAATCGAGAAGCCGCCGCGCTGTCCCAAATAAGCCTCGTTGCAATAGAGCGCGAAAATCTCCTGCTTGTCGAGCCGCGTTTCCAAGATGATCGACATGTAGGCTTCGGCCAGCTTGCGTTTCAATGAGTAATCGGGCGAGAGCAGGAGATTTTTGACGAGCTGCTGGGTGATGCTCGATCCGCCCTGCCGCGCGATGGGCGAGTTGGGATCGGCGTCGTAGCGGCGGACGAGCGCGCGGATGATGCCGCGCAGGTTGATGCCGTAATGATCGAAGAAGCTGCGATCTTCCGTGACAGTGATCGCCTTGACGAGATGCGGCGGCAAATCTTGAAAGCCGATCACGCGCCGCTTCTGCCGTTGGTCCCCAGTGACGGAACTGATCACTTCCGGCTCCAACGGCGCGTTGTTCAAAGCGCGATAGGTCCCCAACTCCGTGATCGTCGCGACGCTTTTGCCGCCCCGTTTGAATGCCACGCGCAGGCGCGGAAACTGAAGTTGCCCGTCCACTCTCGCGCTCTGCCCCGGCTCGACTTCGACGCTTGCGCCGCTCACGCTGTACCGCCCGCGCGCCGCTTCCGCCTGCTTCGCACGCTCGACATAGCCCGCGCGCTGCAACAGCGCGATCAGTTCATTGGCTGTCATCTCCCCGCCGACGCGCAGCTCTTTCGGCGCGGCGTAAATCCCGGCGGAGCGCGTAAAAATCTCGCCGCTGATCAGCCGATCAACCCGCGCCGAGAAAATCCAATAATAATAGCCCAAGACACCGATACAGAACGTCGTCAATAACACCAACAAGACAACGACCGGCGGGCGAAAAATGCGCCTCAGCCAACGACGCACGAAACCCTCTTCCGGCGCGCGATACTTCATCACGCGCGGCGCGCGCCGCCGTGTGCCCGGCGGAACATTGTTTCTGGGCGGGTGTCGGATGGGCATAAGAGCAGTGACGAGTAACGAGTGACGAGTGACAAGTTGAAAACAGGTTCTCACCTGTTACTTGTCACCGTTCACATGTCACTTTAATTCCTCTACGTTTGGCTGTCCACATCTGTTTGACACTACGCGCGGCTTTTCGCTACCGTTGCGGCTTACTCGCGGCAACTCCGGTTTGATGCGCTTGTCAATCATTGCGTTCGATGTTTCCCGTCCCTAGACCGTTGAAGAGGATACGCTCGCGGATGACGCTGGCTGCCGGCGCGGTCGCCGGAGTGATCACGTTAGGGACGTTCGGCTTCTACTTAATTGAGCCTTTAACGCTTGGCGAAAGTTTGTATCTGACGGTGACGACCGTGACGACGGTCGGTTACGGCGACCTTCATCCGCGCAGCGCTGCGGGGCAGAGCTTCGCTACGGTCTTCATGCTGATCAGCTTCGGCACAATCGGACTGTTGCTCTCGACGGCGGTGCAGGCATTGGTCCAGTCTGAAATTGTCGCGGCCCTCGGGGAGCGGCGGCGGCATCGTGAGATGAGCAAATTGCATGATCACTACATTGTCTGCGGCGCGGGGCGCGTCGGCTCGCGCATTATTCGCGACGTGCAGCGCGCGGGCGAGACGCTCATCGTCATTGAAAACGACGCACAGAAAATTGAAGTATTGACCGAACGCGGCGTTCCCGTGCTGGTACGCGATGCGACGCTTGAAGAGACTTTGCGCGAGGCGGGCGTCGAGCGCGCGCGGGGCTTGACCGCGTGCCTGCCGGACGACGCCGATAACGTCTAGTCGTGCTGACGGCGCGCGGCTTGAACGAGCATTTACACATCGTCGCCCGCGCGGTCGAAGAGCAGGCCGAGCCGAAGTTGATCCGCGCCGGAGCTAATCGCGTCATCGCGCCGACGATCATCGGCAGCCAACGCATGACGCAGGCGCTCTTGAAACCGGCGGTCGATGATTTCATGGACTCGATCACCGCCGAAAACCTCGACCTCCATTTTGAAGAGGTCGAGATTAGCCCGGACTCAGCCTACGCCGGCCACAAACTGCGCTTCACGAACATCGGTTCCGAACTTGATGTCGTGCTCGTTGCCGTCCGCCGTCGCGCTGGCGAGATGATCTTCAATCCTTCAGGCGAGGCGGTGATCGAATCAGGCGATCTCCTGATCACCATCGGTCGCGCGGATTCACTCTCGCAGTTGAAAAGTTTGGCGAAGCACAAGAAATAGTTTCGCGTTTCGGGTTTCGCGTTTCGAGTTAAAGG